>JBOICE010000159.1:0-14089 GCA_050739815.1 Pseudomonas sp.
GCAGTGAGCTAGACAATAGAATGCCGACCGATAGGCTAACCATCCGCTCGACCATTTTCGACAACAGCGCAAACGAAAAGGCTGCCGCAGCAGAAATGCTGACAACGCCAGAAATGGTGGTGACAAGCAGAATGGAAACCAGCGTGGAATTAATTTTGAGCCCCTAAATTTACAACAAGGTTAACAGTGTGGACATTTTGAAATTCCTATTTCAGATAATGAAAGTAAAGATATGAACTTGCGCTCATGCTCTTCGCCGAGGGACCGCGCTCTGATGCGATCCGCATTGCAACAGGCAGATTTAACATGACCAGTCATTTTAAATTTGGTCAAAAAAACTTCCTATGCTCCGAGTGGCCTTTCGAGCACGATGCCATGAACGACTGCCCCGATGAACATCATCACGATCTTTAATCCCAGGCCATCGGGAATCGCCGTGAACAAGCCCCCGAGTGCTCCGAGCGCCAATCTCGGGATTGCTGCTCATGGTCATAATTCCTGAAAAAATCTGGCGAGGGGCTTTCGCCCCCCACCAAGTTATGGATTACAGCGCTTGCTCAGAACCGGTGGGTATAGCCGATCACGATGTTGTTTTGTGAATGTGAGGTTTGAATCGGCGCGGACGTATTGGGCAGGCTCGCGTTATCCATCGTCTCCTTGAAGGCGTGCGAATAGGCGAAATGAACGCTGTTATCCTTGGAGAAATCGTAAGAGAAGCCTGCCGAGACGTGCTTCCTTGGGATGGCGGGGATGACGGCGAACAGCCGATCCGAGCGCAACGCCTGGGAAGCGATGCGCGCACCGCCGCGCAGCGTCCAATTGCCGGTTCGGTAGGCAGCCCCGAGCGCCAGGATCGTCTGGTCCTTGTCATTCTGCGGCAGCAGGATATCGATGTTTCCTCCGCCATCGGCCACGAACCCGACATTGAGATCCTTCATCGCGTGCTTCCAGAAGACGCGGGACACGTCCGCCGTCACCATGAGCTGATCATTGAAATGATGGCTCAGCCCCAAATTTAGAACTGCCGGCATCTGGAAGTCACGGATCTTGATGTCGCCCTTGAGCGGAACCTGGCCGACCACCGTGTCGACGGCTGTCAGTGTCGCACGCCCCTTGAGATCGGAAACATGGCTCTCGAAACTGTAGGCGGCTCCTAACGTAGTGTCCTTCGATAGCTTGTACGTCAGGCCGAATTTCCCGCCAATTCCCCAGGCATCGACCCCGCTCGCGAGGGGCTGGTTCTTGGTCAAGCTGAAATGGGCCCCATCAAGCCCCGGCAGCCCACCCAAAACCGGAACAAGACTCCCGCTCACTCGCCCCGCCCCGATCAGGGAACCTACCTGATCGGCCCCGAGCAGCAGGTCGAGGTTCAACCCGATCCACATGGCATCCAAACTCGCGCCGACGCTCAGCTTTTCGTTGACATCGTAACTGGCCGCAAAAGGGATGTTCAGGACAAGCAGCCGACTGGAATTTTCGAGCCCGGAATTCGCTCCGGAAGTGGTTTTCGACAAGAAACTGCCTTTACCATATTCTGTGCCGAGGCCACCTTGGGCGAATGCTCCTACGCCCAGAGAAAATGCGCCTTCCCGCCGGGTGTAGGCAGCTTCTGGGGCGAAGTAGGGCCCGCGGTTTTTGGAGTGGTTGTCCGATGATGCGTTCTCGCCGGTCGCCTGGTTTTTCACGTTGATATCGGTTTTGATCACGTCAAGTCCCAAGTCGAGTTGCGACCCTGGCGCCATCAAAGACAAGGTGGCAGGATTGGTCATCATGCCAGCAGCACCGACGTCATATGCTGTTGCCGTCCCACCCATGGCCCGAGAGATCGGCCCAAAGCCTTCCAGCCGAAAGACGTCGGTCGCATTCGCACCCTGGCAGGCCAAGGCAAACAAGGTCGCCGCAGCGATTTTGGTCATTTGAAGTTGTTTCATTATTTTCCACTTTTTGAATGTTATTTGGTCTGAATCTGCTAGGGCTTGATGAGCATCTTCATCGCACCATCGGCCTTCTGGTGGAACGTCGCAAATGCCTTGTCGACTTCGGCCAGCGAGAACGTGTGCGAGAAGTACTGCTGCGGGTTCAACACGCCACGTTCCATCATGCGCAGCGCCTCCCACAGGTAAGGCTGAACGTTGGCAAAGCCGTTCATGTGCAGCGTGATGTTGCGCAGGAAGACGTCCGCCAGATTGAGGTTGAAGCTGTTGTCGCAGAACACGCCAATGGCGGCGACGGTGCCTCCGGGACGCACGATATCCAGGCACATTTGCAGCGTTTCCGGATAGCCTACGACCTCGATGACCTTGTCGAAGCCCCGCCCGCCGGTTTCCGCCAGGGCCTTTTCCTTCCACCCATCCTGGCCGGCGTCAATGGCGACGACGCCTTTCTTGCGCGCCGCTTCCAGGCGATGGGCCACCTTGTCGAGCGCCACCACGCGGCCCGGCCCCCGGTGCAGCGCGAGATCCAAGGTCATGAGCCCGGTCGGGCCGCAGCCGACCAGCGCCACGCTCTCTCCCGCCTGGATGTCGGCCAGCCGGTTGGCGATGACCGCAGAGGGCAGATTGCAACAGAGGGTCAGCGCCGCCTCGTCCGGAATTTCCTTCGGCACCTTGATCAAGTGGCCATCGGCGTAAGGTATGACCAGCGCCTCTGCATGGGTTCCGTTGAGGTTGCCGAACGGCACGCCGAAGCCATACACGGCCTTGTTTGTCGTTTCGCAATGGGCGGTCTGCCCTACATGGCACATGTAGCACTCGCCGCAGGAGCAGGAGTAGGCCATGCTCACACGGTCGCCGGGCTTGAACCGCCCGACATGCTTGCCCACCTGGACCACCTCCCCGATCATTTCGTGACCGGTTTGAGACTTGCCCTTCTCCATGATGGGGTCGAGCGCGCCCCGGTACAGATGCAGGTCGGAACCGCAGATTGAGGTCGCCTTGACCTTGACGATCATCTCGTGGCCTGCCTTGATAGTCGGGTCCGGAATATCAGTACAGCGGATGTCTTGCGGTCCGTAATAAATCGCAGCTTTCATTGTCTCCTCCTAGTTCTTGCAACAGATGGGGAGCATCGCTCCCCATGTGCACCCCACCGGAAAGGCAGGAATTACCTCTTATCTGCCTTAAATCAACCCCTCCGCCTTGAGCGCCGCCTGCACGGCGGGACGTGCGGCGACCCTTTCCGAGTAGGTCACCAAGACCGGCCAGCGTCCGATATCCACACCGACCCACTTGCCCCAGGACAGCACCGTGAACAAGTAGGCGTCGGCGACGGTGAAGCTATTCCCCATGACATAGGGTTGCTGGCCAAGCTTTTCCGATACGTAGGTCAAACGGGCTGAAAGTAGCTCCGTCACGATCGTCTTCCATTCCTCCGGCGCCTTCGGATTGAAAAGCGGCGCAAAACCCTTGTGCAACTCGGTGGAGATGAAATTGAGCCACTCGATGAGCCGGTAGCGTTCGGTTGTGCCGTGCGCGGCGGCGAGCTTCTTCTCCGGTACCCGGTCGGCAAGGTACAGCACGATGGCCAGCCCTTCGGTCAAGTGCTGCCCATCGTCAAGGACCACGACCGGTACATAACCGTTGGGATTGACGCCGCGGAAATCGGCCCCCTTTTCCGTCTTCTTGGTCTGAAGATCGGCTTTCTCAAGATCGAAATTGAAGCCTGCCTCCCGCAGCACGATGTGCGGCGAAAGCGAACAAGCACCTGGACTGTAGTAAAGCTTCATTACATTCACCTCCTCTGTTGATCAACTAATTAACAAACTTACTTATGAATGGCACCGACGCGTAAGCTTTGCTCGAAGCACTGGCCTTACTGGATTTTTCGTTGAGTTCCATCGTCAACTTTTCCATTCAGTCATCTCGTTCAAAAGAAACGATCGAAATGCACTTGCTCGAAAGGCACGCGGTAGCCCACCATGAGCATCTCTTGCAGGGACTGCGTCATGGGTGGTGGTCCGGCGAAATAAAATTCGAACTCCGGCATCTTTTCTCCGAGAACGCGCTTGACCAGTTCGTGGACAAAGCCCGTTTCCCCGCTCCACTCAGCCTGCGGATCCTCGCCAGGCAGCGAGACGACGGGGTGGTAATGGATGCGCTCACCGAACTCCGGCAAGTCACGCAGGAAAGTCTCGCCGCAAAGGTCTCGCGGCGTTCGGGCCCCATAGAAGAAATGCAGATGGCGGGTCTGCAGCATGCCTGCCTGCGACGCAGCGCGGGCAATGGACACCATCGGCGCCAGGCCGGAACCACCGGCCACGCAAACGATGTCGCGCGGGCATTCGGTCCTCAAATAGGCGAGCCCATAACGCCCATCTATCTCGATTTCGTCGCCCGGACGAAGGTGATGGAACAAACGGTCCGTCGCCTTGCCATGCGGCACCCGCCGGATCTGAAAGTGCCACTCACCCTGCGCGTTGCCGATATTGGACATGGAATAGGCGCGCGCCGCCTCCACGCCCGGGATGGAAAGCATCGCGTACTGCCCGGCCAAAAAATCGGCTGGCCCGTGCGCCACGAACCGAAACTCGCGAATGTCGTGGGTGACCGGTTGAGACCCCACTAACCCCGCGCGGAATCGTTTTGGCGTAATGATCGGCCGATACTCGACCGATGGGCGAACCTTGATTCGAAGCTCGCCTTTCGCCCGGCACTGGCAGGCAAGCAGGCGGTTCTTGCGCCGGTCACGATCGGTGAGCCCCGGTGCTTCGGGCCAGAGGTTCTCGACTTTCCCTTCGAGGACATCGAACTTGCAGCTGCCGCATCCGCCCGAGTTGCACTCGTAAGGAAAACCGACGCCGGCGCGCAGCGCGGCACGCAGTATGGTGTCTTCGCCCGTCTGGGGGAAAGACTTCTCCTCCCCCTCAATCAGTATCTGATGCTGTGTCATGGATCAATCCTTGTGATTGGTCGCCCGGTGCCCTCGCGAGCGCGCCGCGGGAGCGCTCGCGAAAGGTCCTTCAAAGTTCGGCTGCGGTATCGTGCGCCTTACAGGCCTAGCGACCGTCGGAACTCCCGGGTCGCCTGTTTCGCCGACTCCGCGGCGTTCGCCACGTCGGGCAGCGTGGTGCAGAAGGCGTCGACCGCCTTGTCGGCCAAGGGCTCCCACTTGGCAATCCAACCCTTGATCACATCGGCGTTACCCGGCTGCTCAAGCGCCATCTTCACCAGGGCGGTTGACCAACGGCGATGCCGGACACCATCCAGAAGTTGGGCATCGGTCAGCATGCCGAGCAGGGTGTCGCCGTTATGCCGACCGGATTCGCCGAGCTTGCGCAGTACCGCTTCGTCAATCGCCGGCTTGGCCACCAGATTGAGCGCAACAAAGGCCTCGCCCCAATCCCAGGCCACCAGCACTTTCTCCATCAGCTCCCGGAAGCCTTGCCAGGCAGCGTCCTCTTCCCAGTACTTGCGCTCGTCCTGGCCGAACCCCTTGTCGGTAAAAGTGAGTGAAAGCTCCTTGGCACGGTAGGCGGCGTGGCTCAACCAGCGCAGAGAATCGGCCGACTGAAAGGCCTCACAGTTGGTGATGGTGCTGGCGGGCGCCATCTGAGCCACATAGGCGGATGCCATTTGCAGGGTGTGAAACAGATACCGGCCCGGGGTGTAGAGTCGGGCGAGTGTTCCCGCCCATTGCGGCATCAGCGCTTTGTCGTGCTCGCGCTGGTTGAACTGATCGAACAACCCAAAGACATAGGTCTCCTGCCCGTCCTGCAGCATGTTGTAGGTGCGGTACACCAGCTCGTCCGGATCGCGGAAGGTATTCCAGTCACTGTGCATGAGCGGGCTCGCGTTGCGGTACTGCTTGTACCAGCGGTTCATGAACAGGTCGGGATCGAGCTCCCAGGGCGCATTCGCATCGCGCGTGCTGTAGTGCAGATTGGTGGAGACGATCTCGTACTCGCTCGGCTTGCGCCGACGCGTGGCGAGATGGCTCCAGGTTTTCAATGGCTTCAAGACTTCGACTTCACTCATGATGTTCTCCTCCTTAGTTTCGATTAGAAATGCTTCTGAAAGTAAAAGCGGAAATACTCGGGATACGTCTCGACGCGTCCGGAGAAGGAGGCAAGATCCACCTCCAGTTGGTTTAGGTTGAATGGCCGACCGAGCATCTCCTCGATCGTCTGCCTGCGAAGGATCATCTCGTCTTCGGTCTGGATGCGCAGGTAGGCCACCTTGTCATCCACGATGATCTTCTTGCCGGGGTTGTCGGCTTGCGCCGCTTCGAGCACCGCCAGGGCGAGCTCGCCCTGGCGCATCACCGGCCCGACCATGTTGTTGATATGCGCTGTTGCAATTTCACTCACGTTCTTTCCTCCTGGTTGAGCAAGCGCCACCGTCGCGGCAGAGGCCGCGACAACGCCCGCCGGACGAGATTCGCCCTTGAGCCAATTCATCAATCTAGAAAACATTCTCTTCTCCAACTTCGCGGCCGGCCCGGGCAATCGGTTTTCTGACCGGGCCGGGCCTAGTGGCCGAACAATGGCTTGACACCCTCAGTCTCCACCAGCACATCCTTGCCTTCCACCTTCACCGGATACTCGGCGAGCCGGCAGTTGCCGGGGTTGATGCCCTGTCCGCTGCACCCGTCGAACACCCATTTGTGGGCGCGGCAGACGATCACCTTCCCGTCGAAACTGCCTTCCACCAGCGGGATGTTCTGGTGCGGACAGATGCCCTGGAAAGCGCGGATCTCGCCCCCTTCCGGCAACACCAGCAGCACTTCCTGGTCGTTGACTTCGAAGGACTCCATCTCGCCTTCCCAGAGATCGTCCAGCTTGCAAACTTTCATAAAAGCCATTTTGTTCGTCCACAAAAAATCGGGTTGACCTCAAGCGCCGTGCTTCTGCGCTTCCCAAACGACCTCGATGCACTCCATCGGTTTGAGGCCGGACTCGCTCACCTTCATGGTACGGGGCAGCAATTTCTCCGAGCCTTGCCGGCGAACGCGCATGATATGCCCCGGACGCGGCGCCACGCGTCGGCCCACCGAGTGATAGGCGGCTGCGGCGGCCACCTCGTCCATGGTGTTCTCCGTGTCTACCGGCAAGAGCTGAAGGACGAAGTCCTCCTGGAAATTTGAATTCAAAGGAAACAATGCCATTGTTGAAACTCCTCCTATCCTTGATTGCGTAAGCCGGGCGGGCGGCACCGCCCGGCGTTGGTCTGGTTAGTTAATCAGCCGGCCTTCTTCGTCCGCGCGGCGCGGTAGGCTTCCACCCACCCGTAGTTATGGGCGTCATCGCCGATCTCGCCCGGCGCCAGGCCCATGTACTGCAGGGCGCCGGCGAGGTTCATCGGCTGGATCATGCCCGCGAGGAAGCGATCGACCAGCGTGAGATGGCCCGCGTAACGCTCGGGTTCGGTTGCGAAACACCATTTGCAGCCTTCCGAGCAGAAGTGATAGCTGCGGCCCTTGTACTCAAGCGGGAAATCACGCACCTTCCACGCCCCGCCCGGAGTGGCGTTGATGGGCAACTGGCACATGTTACAGACGACCGGTAGCGTCTCGGGGTAGGTCAATTCCCGCTTGCCGTCCACCAGGTTGTCTGTGATGACGTCCCAGGCCTTGCCCCAAGTTGCGTTCCATCCCGGATACTTCTCCTCCAGCCAGGCGCGCTCTTCGGGCGACACGCCGGCGGCGGGGTTCCACCACACCGTCGGACGCCAGAACCAAACACCCATATGCATGCCGTGATGCTGGTAGTTGAGTTCTTCCAGGAACTTGTCCCAATACCAGGGCTTGTCCAGACCGAGGTCGAGGATGGACCGCTCGAACTGGCCCACGATCCACTCCTGCATGAACTCCTTGAAGGATTGCTTGCGGTGCGCGAGCGGCGTGTAGTAGTCCATGATCGGGCCGGTCAGCACCGAGAACAGCTTCCAGGATCGCCAGAACGACACATCGATCATGCGTTGCGCTTCTTCCTTTTTGCCATTGGCGAGCAGAATGGGGATCAGCGGGCCACCGATCTGGGCGTGACGCGACTCATCGGTCTGGATGCTCGAGATGAGGCTGGAGAAAGTCCAGTCTCCGGCTTCCGCGGCATCGGCCGCCAGCCCCAGGAACTGCATGTTGGTGAAGCCCGTCTCGAAAGCGAAGTTCAGCATGACGGCCACACCAACGGCGCCGCGGGTCATCATCAAGTCGTCAAAAAAGTGCCGCCCCGCGATCGCGGCCCACTCGTTGGTGTCCAAGGCCTTGTGGGCCCAGTCGAACTGCCGGTCCTTCGAGCAGTATTCATGCGGGAAGTAGAGCTGGATCTGGCCATGCCGGATCTCGTCCATCATGCCGAGCGTGGCCATGTTGCGCTGACCGGGCGCCTTGCCGAAGCGCGCCATGCGGGCCTCAGCGCTCGCGGCGGCATATTCGCCACGGGAGATCGCGCCGTAGTGCGCTTTGAGCACGCTGAGCCAGCCCGGATCGGCGTTCTCGAACATCTTGCTGCGTTCCAGCGCCGCCTTCACCGAATAAGCCCCCGCATCCTTCTCCCGCTGGACCTTCACGTATTCGGGATAGGTCTGCTTGTAGGGTTCGTCGTACCCCTCCCACTTGGACAAGGGAATGCCCATGTCGCCGGAAAGCTCAGGCGGGTACAGTTCACTCTCCTTCACATACTTCGGCGTCCAGTTGGTGGTGCGCGCAATGTCGTACCAGTCCATTCTTTCAAGTGTTGCCATGGTCTCCTCCTTACGTTATGTGCCGAGCACGGCTGTGCCGAGCACGGCTGTGCCGGCACGTGAAAAAACAAAAACATCTCCGGTTGAAGCGAATTTGCCAGTGATGGCTGTTGAATTTCACGGAAATTTGACCCAGCCTTTTCTCCAATTTCATCGCGCAGAAACAGCTTGGGCCGTCGCTCTGTCTGCATTGTCGGCAAGTGCCACTCACTCTTCATTCACGCGCAGGCTCTGTACGCTTTGAAGGATAGAGCGCAGTTCATGCGGGGTCTATTGCACCTTGGTTTAGCTCCCTGCACCTTTTCGACGTTAGTCTGATCTGGAAGTCTTTGGGGAAATGGGTCAAGTTGGCATGAAAATCAACAAGTTATGGCGTCGCCTCTGTCATGCTCCTTTCCCATCACTTGCCCAGTTCCTTCGCCGACTTGCCGGCGATGCCGAAATGCTCCTTGGGCATTTCAGTCAGGATGATGCGCACCGCTTCCGGCTTGGCACCGATGGACTCGCAGATGGCTTCAGTCATTTTTGCGATCAAGGTGCGTTTTTGCTCGACCGTACGACCTTCGAGCAGGTGAATTTGGCAAATAGGCATGGCAATCTCTCTGTTGTTAGTTGGTCGCTCAGGCAAAGCGGACGTTGACGCTGCCTAGTTCCTGGATGCGTAAGGTGACGTTGTCGCCCGCTTTGACAGCGACCGCTTCGGTGATGCCGCCGGAGAGGATCAACGTGCCGGCGGGAATCTCCTCGCCGCGCTCGCCCAGCATGTTGGCCAGCATGGCAATGGCTGTGGCCGGATGGCCCAGCACGGCGGCGCCGGCACCTAGGGCGACGACCTCGCCATTCTTTTCCAAAACCACGCCCAGGGTTCTCAGGTCGAGACCTTCGACCGAGCGTGCCCGGCCGCCGACCACGAAGCGCGAGGCGGAGGTGTTGTCGGCGATCACACTTTTCAGGTCGAACTTGAAGTCGCGATAACGCGAATCGATGATCTCGATTCCCGGCATGACGAAGTCGATCGCCGCCAGCACGGTGCCGATATGGCAGCCCGGCCCTTTGAGCGGCGCCTTGGTGACGAAGGCGATTTCCGGCTCGACTTTCGGATGAATCAATTCGGACATCTTCACTTCGCCGCCTTCAGGCACGGCAAACGTGTCCGCGAGGAAGCCGAATACCGGGTAGGCGACGCCCATCTGCTTCATCTTGGCGTGCGATGTCAGGCCGGCCTTGAGGCCGACGATGCGGCAGCCGCGGGCAATCTTGCGGCGCTTGATTTCTTCCTGGATAGCGTAGGCGTCATCCCAGTCCATCTCGGGGTGGTCGTCGGTGATCTTGGTGGTGTCGTGCGTCTGCAGTTCGCAGTTTTCGAGATGCTCGGCAAGCTTGTCGATGGTGGCTTTATCTAAGTTCATGTCAGCAATCCTTTTAAATCAGGCCACGTTCGCGCGCCATGGTGAGCGCGGTGTCTTCGATCATGTCTTCCTGACCACCAACCATGCCGCGGCGGCCGAGTTCGACCAGGATGTCGCGCGCGGAAACTTTGTATTTAGCTTCGGCCCGTTTGGCGAATAACAGGAAGGACGAATACACGCCGGCGTAGCCGAGTGTGAGGGCGTCGCGGTCGACGCGGATGATGTGGTCCATCATCGGTACCACGAGGTCTTCGGCAACATCAGAGATTTTGTAGACGTCAACCCCAGCGTCGATCCCCATGCGGATGCAGACGGCGATAAACACTTCCATCGGGGTGTTGCCGGCGCCGGCGCCCAGGCCGGCAGCCGCGGCATCGATGCGGTTGGCGCCGTATTCGACGGCGGTGATCGAGTTGGCGACGCCCATGGCCAGGGGGTGGTGGCCATGGAAGCCGAGTTCAGTTTCGGGCTTCAATTTTTCCCGCAACAGGCCGATACGGGCTTTGACGTCTTCCGGCAGCATATAGCCGGCGGAGTCGGTGCAGTAGATGCAGTTGGCGCCGTAACTTTCCATCAACCTGGCTTGTTCGAGAAGTTTCTCGGGCGAGGCCATGTGCGCCATCATCAGGAAGCCGACGGTGTCCATGTCGAGCTTGCGTGCATAAGTGATGTGCTGTTCGGAGACGTCGGCTTCGGTGCAGTGGGTGGCGACGCGGATGGTGTGCACACCCAGGTCGCGTGCCATCTGCAGGTGTTCGACGGTGCCGATGCCGGGCAGCAGCAAGGCGGATATCTTGGCTTGTTTCATCAGGGGGATGACGGCGCCCAGGTATTCTTCGTCAGTGTGCGCCGGAAAGCCGTAGTTGACGGAGGAGCCGCCGAGGCCATCGCCGTGGGTGACTTCAATCAGAGGGACGCCCGCGTCATCCAGGCCTTGCGCGATGCTTTTCATCTGCTCCAGCGACATCAGGTGACGCTTCGGGTGCATCCCGTCGCGCAGGGTCATGTCGTGAACCTTGATTTTTTTGCCTTTGAGGGCAGTTGCGGTGTTTAATGTCATGATTTTTTCCTTAGGCCGTGACCGGCTTGCGTGTGAGCTTGTCGCTGAGGATTTCTTCGGCGAACATTTCTGCGGTGCGCGCAGCAGCCGCGGTCATGATGTCAAGGTTGCCGGCATATTTGGGCAGGTAATCACCGAGGCCTTCGACTTCCATGAAGACGGAGACGCGCTTGCCGTCAAACACGGGGCCATTGACCAGTTTGTAGCCAGGGACGTATTTTTGGACTTCCTTGATCATCGCGTGTACCGAGGCGGTAATCTTTTCGCGATCGGGTTCGGTTTCGGTCAGGCAGTGGACGGTGTCGCGCATGATCATCGGTGGCTCGGCCGGGTTGATGATGATGATGGCTTTGCCTTGTTTGGCACCGCCGACTTTTTCAACTGCGCCAGCGGTGGTGCGGGTGAATTCGTCGATGTTTTTGCGGGTGCCGGGACCGACCGATTTGGAAGAAACGGTGGCAACGATTTCGCCGTAGCTGACCGCTTGTACGCGGGAGATGGCGGCAACCATCGGGATCGTGGCCTGGCCGCCGCAGGTGACCATGTTGACGTTCATTTCGCCTTGGCCGACGTGCTCGAGCAAGTTGACCGGCGGCACGCAATAAGGGCCGATCGCAGCGGGGGTGAGGTCAATCATCATCACGCCCAGCGCATTCAGTTTGCGGGAATTTTCTGCATGAACATAGGCCGAGGTGGCGTCGAACGCGATCCGGATGCCGTCCGCTTTAACGTGCGGCAGCAAGCCGTCCACACCTCCGGCGGTGGTTTTCAGGCCCATCTCGGCAGCGCGCTTCAGACCTTCCGAGGTCGGGTCGATGCCAACCATCCAGACCGGTTCCAGGAACGGGCTGCGCTTTAATTTGTAGAGCAAATCAGTGCCAATGTTGCCGGGACCGATTAATGCACATTTGATTTTTTTCATGCTTGTCTTCCGTTGGAATTAATAAAAGCGCACCGAGCAGCCACCCATGCCGCCGATGGAAACGCGCAAGTTGTCACCGGCCTTGACCGGGAACATGGCAGCGAGCGAACCGGACAGGATCACTTCGCCGGCTTTTAATGGGATGCCGAGGCGGCCCAAGGTGTTGGCCAGCCACGTGACTGCGTTGACCGGACTGCCCAGCGCCGCCGCGCCAGCGCCGGTACCGACGATTTCTCCATTCTTTTCCAGCACCATGCCGCAGGTCGAGAGATCGACTCGGCGCGGATCGACTGCATGATCACCCAGCACGAACACGCCACACGATGCGTTGTCCGCCACCGTGTCTTGAATCTTGATTTTCCAGTCGGTGATGCGGGAATCGACGATTTCGAAACAGGGCATCACGCATTCGGTGGCGCGCAACACGTCGGCATTGCTGATGCCCGGCCCCATCAGGTCGCGCTTCAGGATGAAGGCGATCTCGCCCTCAGCCTTGGGCTGGATCAGGCTATCCATCGGAATCGTTTCGCCTTCGTTGTAGATCATGGTGTCGAGCAAGTAGCCGAAGTCGGGCTGGTGCACGTCGAGCATGTCCATCACGACTTTGCTGGTGACGCCAATCTTTTTGCCGACCACGTGCGCGCCTTGTTCGATGCGGCGCGCCAGCAGCTGTTGCTGGACGTGATACGCATCCTCGATCGTGATCTCTGGATGGCGCTCGGTGAGGGGCGCGATCGTCTGGCCACTACACAAGGCTTGATAGAGTTCGTCGCCAAGTTGAATGATTTTTTGCTGTTCCATGGGCTTGTTTCCGTGAAATGGGTAGGTAAATCGACTGTTGGGCATCAGGATTCAGTCAGAAAATTGCTCACTAGCCGTGCAAAGCGCGCGGCATGTTCGATCTGTGTCCAGTGACCACAACGGCCGAATACGTGCAGCTGCGAACGGGGGATCCACTGCGCCAGAGTGAGCGAGGTGCAAAGGGGGAGCACCTGATCCTCGCGGCCGTGGATCACGAGGGTCTCGTGCGGAAGCGCGCGAATATCTTGTTCGCGGCTGGCCAGAGCTTCGACCCAGCGCTGGCGCGGGGCCGGGAACATGGCGGCAAACGCCTCCTGAAATCCAGGCTGGATGCTGGCCTTGTAGCGCAATTCAGCCAACTCGTCGGTCACGAGACTGCGATCGTAGGCAAAGATGTCGAGCAACTTGCGCATGTTCTCGATTGAGGGCTGATATCCCCAGGCCGCATCGAGACCAGGCGTGATCGGGAACGACACGCCGGCGCTACCCATCAGCACCAGCCGTCGTACCCGTTGTGGATGGCGGATAGCGAGGGCAAGTGCCAGCGCGCCGCCGAACGAATTCCCGACGATATCAGCGCAGGGAATCTCCAGTGCATCGAGCAGACCGATCGCCTGTGCGACCCAGGTGTCAAGGTCATAACGCACGCCTGCCGGCCGCTCGCTGAAGCCGAACCCCACCATATCGGGAGCGATCACCCGGCAACGCTTGGTCAGTTCGGGGATGGACAGGCGCCAGTTGGCCCAGGCGGTCACGCCCGGCCCCGAACCATGGATCAGCAGAACGGGATCGCCCCGCCCGACGTCATGGTAGTTAGTGGGGATGCCGTGGGCGACGATGGTTTTTCCGATTTCTGGATTTTGTGATTTTTCCATACCCACCTCAAAGTTTGATGCAGGTGTTTTTCAGCTCGGTGTAAAACTCGAGCGAATGCACGCCGCCTTCGCGCCCGATACCCGACTGCTTGGCGCCGCCAAACGGGGTGCGCAGATCGCGCAGGAACCAGCTATTGACCCAAACCAGCCCCGCCTCAACCTTGCCGGCGACACGATGCGCACGGGCGAGGTTGGTGGTCCAGACTGAGGCGGCGAGACCGTAGACATTGTCATTGGCACGGCGAATGACTTCCTCCTCGCTGTCGAACGGGAAAATATGGCAGCACGGGCCAAACACTTCTTCTCGGCAGACCGCGGCCGAGTCTGGCAGACCGGTCCAGATG
>JBOICE010000160.1:0-4917 GCA_050739815.1 Pseudomonas sp.
GCTGTGCACTGCTCCGCACGCAGCTGGCCCGCGTGCATCCGGTGTTTGAGCTGCACTTCGGCAAAAGGCGAAAGCACGGGCCGCGCCGAGAGCAGTCGCGACAGCAGCCCGGGATCGTTCTGTGCACGTTCCCAGGCCAGTCCCCAGTCGATTTCCGCCGGAGCCGGCGACCTGCGCTGCATGATGCACCGGCGCAGGGTAACCGCAGCCTGTGACGACGGCCTTCGCTCGATGCTGATGAAGCCAATGACCATCTTCTCGACTGCGAGTGTCTTCAAGACTTCGACCTGGCGCGCGTACTCGGCGGGCGTCATGGAGCCGCGTGCTACCAGGCGCGAGTAGAAAAGCGCCGGGGGCGCCTCCACGTTGAACACGATCAGGATATCGAATTCTTCGTGGCGCGGGCCGAGCAGCGCGCGCAGTCGCTCTTCCAGCGGCGCGCCTTGACGATCGGTCGCCATGCAACGGCAGTAGAACCGGCCGCCCCGCGCCAGGTGATCGGGCAGCGCTTCGATGATGCGCCGCGTGAGCTGCTCGCCGTCTTCGCCACCATCCCGAAAAATTACCTTGTTCTCGGTGGCCGGCATGTACGGTGGATGTGCGACAATACGGTCGAACGTCAGGCCGGCAACCGGTGCGAACAGGTCGCCAGTCAGCGCGGTTACGTTCTCGACGCCGTTCAACCGAGCATTGAACTCGCAAACCTGCGTCGAACGTTCCGTGATGTCGACCGCCCAGGCGTGATCGGCAAAGGTCGAGGCCGCGTACAGCGCAGCCACTCCCGTGCCGGAGCAAATGTCCAGCAACCGCTCGCAGTGCGTGTTGGGCATGGCTTCCAGAAATTCGGCCGTGGTCGCCTGGATGGCCGGGTAGACGACGTCATCGGGCACCGTACGGCCGCCTGTACCCGCTACCAGAACTGTCTGGTCCGAGATCAGGTAGAGACCCTGCGCTTCGTACAGTGACAGGGGCGCCACATAATTGCCGGGATCGCCCGGGTCTGGAGCCAGCAGACCGAATTCAGTCAGGAAAGCGGGCGCTCCGGGCGGCAACAGCTTGTCGGCCATAGAGCGCGCGACCGGCTCTCCCTCGAGAAAAAGCTGAATACACACTTCCAGTGCATCCTCGATGACCACACCCAGCCGCGTCACGAAGCGCGACATGTCCGGGCAACCCACGCGCGCACAAACGCCGCGCTCGGTGTAACCAACCTCCTGAAACAGCGTGCGCAGGCGCGCAAACTCTTCATCGGTGCCGAACTTCAGATTCAACGACCCTGATGCGCCGGGCGTCGCGGGTGCCGCCTCGAAATCAGGCAGCAGGATGTCCTGCGTCATAGACGTCCTCGTATCCCTGGGTTGATGGCCGGGTCGACCAAGGAGCGGAGTCAGAAAAAATGGCGGGCCGACGGTGAGCTTATTAGGTTGGGACTTCGGTCGGCTTCCTCTGCACTCGGCGGTCCCGCGCTTGGGCGGTCACCCGGCGAAGGGCTTCAATCCTAGACCTATCGTATCGGGCGGGCAAGGAAGGCTGTGACGCCCCCGTGCCCGGACAGCCTGGCGTGCTGGGCAGCGGCAGAACGTGTCGATTCGGGTGTGTCTTCGCGGCCGTTGAAACAGCGGGCCCGGACACCTCATCCTTTCGAAGGTGAACGCGATGGCCGTGTACACTCAGACTTCCCGTCCCATGCGCGTCGATACCGTGCTCGGGCCGGAGGTGTTGCTCATCAAAAGCTTCACCGGTCATGAGGCGGTGTCCCAACCCTACCTGTTCGAGCTGGACCTGGCTTCCGAAAAAGACGACATCAAAGCCAAAGACATGCTGCGCACGGCAGCATCCGTTTCCGTGAAATTGCATAACGGCGAAACGCGTGTCTTTCATGGTTTGATCCGGCGCTTTACGCAACATGCCACCAAGGGCGACCTGACGTTCTATCGCGCCGAAGTTGTGCCCTGGTTCTGGTTTCTCAGCATTTCACGCAACTGCAAGATCTTCCAGAATTTGACCGTCGTCGAGATCGTGGAAAAGATCTTCAAGGATCTGGGTTACGCCGACTACGAAATCCGTTGTACGCGCAGTTACAACAAACGTGAATACTGCGTGCAGTACCGGGAGACGAATCTGGATTTTGTTTCCAGACTGCTGGAAGAAGAAGGAATCTTCTACTTCTTCAAACACGAAGCTTCCAAGCACACCATGGTCCTGGCCGATAACAACAGCTCGGTTGCCCTCTGTCCGGGCGTACCTGAGGCCAGGATTGCCGAGGAAGTGCCGGCGAATGAAGACGTGATTCTCGATATGTCACACGAGCACTCGGTGCACCTGGGCAAAGTTACGCTGGCCGAATACGACTACCTGCAACCCTCGCTCAATCTGCTCAGCCAGATCGAAGGTGAAGGACCGGACGAAGCGTACGACAACCGGTCTGTGCTTTATACCGAGCGGGATCATGGTGTCCAGTTCGCGCGGCTCCGACTGGAAGCCGAAGAAGCAACACAACTGGTCGTCCGCGGCACCGGCACCTGCAAGTTCCAGAGCGGCTTTCGCTTCAATCTCAAGGATCACTACCGCGCTGACCTCAACCAGGCGTACATGATCCTCGAAGTGCGGCACAGCGCCTCCGGCCAGGAGTACCGCTCCACGGCCGCGAGTGACTTCTCGTATGAGAGCACGTTCGTGGCCATGCCGCACAGCATTCCCTTCCGCCCGCGCCGTACGACAGAAAAACCCGTCCTGAATGGTTCCCAGACAGCGCTGGTAGTAGGCAAGAAAGGCGAGGAAATCTGGGTCGACAAACACGGACGCGTGAAAGTCCAGTTTCACTGGGATCGTGACGGCAAGAAGGACGAAAAAAGCTCTTGCTGGGTTCGAGTGGCAAGCCTGTGGGCCGGTAAGGCCTGGGGTGCGGTACACATCCCTCGCATCGGGCAGGAAGTCGTGGTCGACTTCCTGGAGGGTGATCCGGACCGCCCGCTCATCGTGGGCAGTGTCTACAACGCCGAGCAGGTGCCGCCTTACACGCTGCCGGACAACGGAACGCAGAGCGGTCTCAAGTCTCGCAGCTCCAAGGGTGGCGGCACCGAGAACTTCAATGAAATCCGCATCGAAGACAAAAAGGGCTCCGAGCTGATCTTCATTTACGCAGAAAAAGATCAGACCATTGAAGTCGAGAAGGATGAGAAGATCACGATTGGCCAGGATCGTACGGAAGAAGTCAAACGCGATGAAAAAATCACGATCCAAGGCAAACGTGTTGAAGAGGTAAAAGGCACGGAAGAGGTGACGATCACCGGCAAGCGCACCACGACGCTCAAGAACAAGGATGAGCTGACGATCGACCAGGGCCGCACGACCAAGGTCAAGGCCGGTGACGACAAGCTCGATGTAACCAACAGTCTGGAAGTCACGACGCAGCAGAAGATCGTCTTGAAGGCCAATACGGAAATCGAGCTGAAAGTCGGCAGCAGCACGCTCAAGATCACGCCAGCGAGCATCGAGCTGAAAGCGACGCAGGTCAAGATCGAAGGCGTGGGTATGCTGGAACTCAAGGCACCGATGATCAAAGGCGAGGCCAGTGCCGTGCTGCAGTTGAAGGGCGGAGGCATGGCAGAGCTCAAGTCTGATGGCGTGCTGATAATCAAGGGCTCCATCACGATGATCAATTAGCAGTGGGATACATGCAGACGCTCAGATCAGGCAAAGCGGTCCCCGATATCTGCGTTGCAGCCGAGCTGTCAGACCACGCGCTGACTACTCTGGCCGGAACGGGCGAGGCGCGCGGCTTTGTCGAACGACTGGTAATGAATGAAGCGTGGGAGGATGCCATCGCCTTCCTGGCGCACGCGTTCCCGCAACGTGAAGGCGTGTGGTGGGCCTGGACCTGTGCGCGTGAGGCGGCCGGCGACAAGCCCAAGCCCGCCATTGCAGCTTCGCTGGAAGCGACCAAGGCGTGGATTGCCGAGCCGATCGACCCGAACGGCCGCGGCGCACTCGATGCCGCCCAGGTCATTGGTATTGCTACGCCCGCGGGCATGGCCGGTCTGGCCGCTTTTCTGTGCAGCGATTCGCTGGCCCCGGCAAACGCGCCGGTTACTCCAGCGCCGGAGTTTGCCGCCGCCAAGGCTATCGTGGGCTGCGTGAACCTGGCCGCTGCGCCTGACCCGAAAGCGGGCAGCCCGGCGCGTTACGCCGATCTGGTCAACCGCGGCCTGGAGCTGGCCGACCGGATCAAGCTCTGGACGCCCGAGGCCAGCGCCAGCCCGGCAGGTAACCCATGAGCAAACCCGCCGCCCGCCTGACTGATATGCACGTCTGCCCGATGGTTACGCCGGGCGTGCCACCGATCCCACACGTGGGCGGGCCGATTGTGGGACCTGGTGCTGCGACGGTGCTGATCGGAATGATGCCCGCCGCGGTGATAGGTGACATGTGCGTGTGCGTCGGCCCGCCCGATTCGATCATCCTCGGCTCCATGACCACGCTGATCATGGGCAAGCCGGCGGCGCGCATGGGCGACTCGACAGCCCACGGCGGCACCATTGTGCTGGGCTGCCCGACCGTTCTGATTGGCGGATAATCATTCGCTTAACGTTGCCAGCGGCCGATGTGTCGTGCATTGTCAGGCACCCCGAATTTCCAACCTCATTAATGAGATCAGGAGTCCCCATGCTGCAGCGGAGAGGTTTGACCTCGCCCTGGATTGCTAGTGCGCTGGTTTTGATCGGCGTGCTGGGCGCCGCGCCGGCCGTTGGGCAGAATGCCCAGCGGATCGATGACGAGTACACGAAGAAGATCAAGGAATACCTCCAGGATCCGCGCATCTCGACCGAGCTGGTGGATCACCTGCCGGCCTCGGACCGCGTGCCGACTCCGCTCAAGTTTCTGGGCCGCATCGTGGGTACGCCCGGTGAATTAACC
>JBOICE010000161.1:0-13919 GCA_050739815.1 Pseudomonas sp.
TGCCGGAGTTTCTTGCGGCTGTCGCTGCGGCCGAAACCGTCGGTGCCGAGCACCTTGTATTCCTTGCTCGGCACCCACTGGCGGATCTGATCGGCAAACAGCTTCATGTAGTCGGTGGAGGCGATGACCGGGCCCTGACGGCCGCTCAGGCACTGCTCGATATAACTCTGCTTGGGCTTCTGCTCCGGGTGCAGGCGGTTGCCGCGTTCCACGGCCAGGCCATCGCGGCGCAGTTCGTTGAAGCTGGTGACGCTCCACACATCGGCGCCGACGTTGAACTCTTCACGCAGGATCTTCGCCGCTTCGCGCACTTCCCGCAGGATGGTGCCGGAGCCGAGCAGCTGCACATGGTGCGCGGCTTCCTTCTTGTCGTCTTCCAGCAGGTACATGCCCTTGATGATGCCCTCCTCGACACCGTCCGGCATGGCGGGTTGAACATAGGCCTCGTTCATCACGGTGATGTAGTAGAAGACGTTCTGCTGCTCCTCGATCATCTGCCGCGTGCCTTCGCGGATGATCACCGCCAGCTCGTAGCCGTAGGTCGGGTCGAAGGTGCGGCAGTTGGGGATGGTCGCAGCCAGGATGTGGCTGTGACCGTCTTCGTGCTGCAAGCCCTCACCGTTCAGCGTGGTGCGCCCGGCGGTGCCGCCGATCAGGAAGCCACGGGTACGGCTGTCGCCGGCGGCCCAGGCCAGATCGCCGATGCGCTGGAAGCCGAACATCGAATAGAAGATGTAGAACGGCAGCATCGGCTGATTGTGGCTGCTGTACGAGGTGCCGGCGGCGATGAACGAGGACATGGCGCCGGCTTCGTTGATGCCTTCCTCGAGGATCTGACCTTTCTTGTCCTCGCGGTAGAACATCACCTGGTCTTTATCCACCGGCTCGTAGAGCTGGCCGACCGCGGAGTAGATGCCGAGTTGGCGGAACATGCCCTCCATGCCGAAGGTGCGGGCTTCGTCCGGGATGATCGGGACTATGCGCTGGCCGAGTTCCTTGTCCTTGACCAGTTGCGAGAGGATCCGCACGAAGGCCATGGTGGTGGAGATTTCGCGGTCGCCGGAGCCGTCGAGGATGGCCTTCAGGGTTTCCAGTGGCGGCGTCGGAATGCTGAAGCTGTTGGCCCGGCGCTGCGGCACGAAACCGCCGAGGGCCTGGCGGCGCTCGGCCAGGTAACGGGCTTCGGCGCTGCCCTTCTCGGGCTTGAAGAACGGCAGCTTCTCCAGCTCTTCGTCCTTGATCGGGATATCGAAACGGTCGCGGAACAGCTTCAGGCTCTCGACATCGACCTTCTTCACGTTGTGCGCGATGTTCTTCGCTTCACCGGCACCGGTGCCGTAACCCTTGATGGTCTTGGCCAGGATCACGGTCGGTTGACCCTTGTGATTGACCGC
This sequence comes from Pseudomonas sp., assembly GCA_050739815.1. Classification (GTDB taxonomy): domain Bacteria; phylum Pseudomonadota; class Gammaproteobacteria; order Pseudomonadales; family Pseudomonadaceae; genus Aquipseudomonas. Next base: position 1,395 of record JBOICE010000161.1, read on the forward strand.
CTGGTGGTAAGCCGCATAGACCTTGTAGGGGTCGTGGCCGCCACGGTTGAGTTTCCAGATTTCGTCGTCGGAGAGGCCTTCGACCATCTTCAGCAGTTCCGGGCGTGCGCCGAAGAAGTTTTCCCGCACATAGGCGCCGTCTTTGGCCTTGTAGTTCTGGTACTCGCCGTCGATCACCTCGTCCATCCGCGCCTGCAGCAGGCCGGCCTCGTCCTTGGCGAACAGCGGGTCCCAGAAGCGGCCCCAGATGACTTTATTGACGTTCCAGTTGGCGCCACGGAACACGCCTTCCAGCTCTTGAATGATCTTGCCGTTGCCGCGTACCGGACCGTCGAGGCGCTGCAGGTTGCAGTTGACCACGAAGATCAGGTTGTCGAGGTTCTCGCGGCCAGCCAGGGCGATAGCGCCGAGGGACTCCGGCTCGTCGGTCTCGCCGTCGCCGAGGAAACACCAGACCTTCTGCTTGCCTTCCGGGATATAGCCGCGGTGTTCCAGGTACTTCATGAAGCGCGCCTGGTAGATCGCCTGGATCGGCCCAAGGCCCATGGAGACGGTCGGGAACTGCCAGAAGTCCGGCATCAGCCACGGGTGCGGATAGGACGACAGACCCTTGCCATCGACCTCCTGGCGGAAGTTGTCCAGTTGCTCTTCGCTGATTCGGCCCTCCATGAAGGCGCGAGCGTAAATCCCTGGAGACGCGTGCCCCTGGAAGTAGATCAGGTCGCCGCCGTGCTCTTCGGTCGGCGCCTGGAAGAAGTAGTTGAAGCCGATGTCATACAGCGTCGCCGAGGACGCGAAGCTGGAGATGTGGCCGCCCAGATCCGGGTCTTTCAGGTTGGTGCGCATGACCATGGCTAATGCGTTCCAGCGTACCAACGAGCGAATGCGGCGTTCCATGAACAGGTCGCCAGGCATGCGTGCTTCGTGGGTGACGGGGATGGTGTTGCGGTAGGGCGTGGTGATCGCATAGGGCAACTGCGTGCCGCTACGGGTGGCCAGTTCGCCCATGCGGGTCATCAAATAATGCGCGCGGTCTTCACCTTCACGGTCGAGGACGGATTCAAGCGCGTCCAGCCATTCCTGGGTTTCGACGGGATCGAGGTCTTGCATGGCTTGCTCCAGGGCGGAAAGGCTTCCAGAATCGGGAGCCTGGGTTCGTGGCCGGCCTTTTGGGCGGGCGACGTGAATTCTTGGATTTACCGGAGGTAGGACCGGCCTCGTGTAGTTTTACTACAAATCGACGGACGTTTCAGCCCTTTCTACATATTCTTTAGTAGTAAAACTACAAATCGCGACAGTTGGCAGCTTGGCTCGCCGGCAGTACGCCGATCACAGGATAGATCATGAGCCTGCCCTCGCTCGCCGCTTTACCCGCTTCGCTGCAGCCTTTTGTCAGCCGTGCGCAGCAGTCGTTCCGCGCTGCGGTCGCTGCGTTATCCCCGCAAGCTTCGCAGCGCCTGGCCGCTTGGCCTGAGGCGCGGCTGGCGGCATTCGAACGGGTGACGGCGGCGAGCGACTTTGTCATTGAACAAGCGGCGCGTGACCCCGAGATGTTGCTGGCGTTGGCCGATAGCGGCGAGCTGGATCGCTCGCTGCAGGTCGGTGAACTGCGCACCCAGTTGAGCGCGGCGCTGGCCGAGTGCGTCGATGAAAATGAGTTGGGGCAGCGTCTGCGCCGTCAGCGCAATCGCCAGCAACTACGGATCATCTGGCGCGATATCACCCGCCAGGCCGATCTGGCGGAAACCTGTCGTGATCTGTCCGATTTGGCCGACGCCTGCATCGATCTGGCGGGCGAGTGGCTATACCCAAGGCATTGCGCGCAGTTCGGGACGCCAATCGGTCGGCGTTCCGGGCAGGTGCAGCAGATGGTCGTGCTCGGCATGGGCAAGCTCGGTGCGGTCGAGTTGAATCTGTCTTCGGATATCGACCTGATTTTCGCCTACCCGGAAGGGGGCGAGACCGAAGGGGTGAAGCGCTCGCTGGATAACCAGGAGTTCTTTATTCGCCTCGGCCAGCGCCTAATCAAGGCGCTGGATGCGATCACCGTCGACGGCTTCGTGTTTCGTGTCGACATGCGTCTGCGCCCGTACGGCTCGGCGGGTGCGCTGGTGCTCAGCTTCAATGCGCTGGAGCAGTACTACCAGGATCAGGGGCGCGACTGGGAGCGCTACGCGATGATCAAGGCGCGGGTGGTCGGTGGCGATCAGGTCGCCGGCGCGCAATTGCTGGACATGCTGCGGCCGTTCGTCTATCGGCGTTACCTGGATTTCTCCGCCATCGAAGCCTTACGCGCGATGAAGCTGCTGATCCAGCAGGAGGTCCGCCGTAAAGGCATGGCCGAGAATATAAAGCTTGGCTCTGGCGGTATCCGCGAAGTCGAGTTTATCGCCCAGGCCTTCCAACTGATCCACGGCGGTCGCGACCTGAGCTTGCAGCAGCGGCCGCTGCTGAAGGTGCTCAAAACCCTCGAAGGCCAAGGTTACCTGCCGCCGGCGGTGGTCGAGGAATTGCGCGCTGGCTATGAGTTCCTGCGCTACACCGAGCATGCCCTGCAGGCGATTGCCGACCGGCAGACGCAGATGCTCCCGGACAACTTCGAAGACCGTGCGCGGGTCGCCTTCATCATGGGGTTCGACAGTTGGGAGGCCTTCCACGAACGGTTGATGTACTGGCGTGGACGGGTCGATTGGCACTTCCGTCAGGTCATCGCCGATCCCGACGAGGAGGAGGGCGCGGAGTCGGCGGCCTGCGTTGGCAGCGAGTGGTTGCCGCTGTGGGAGGATGCCCTGGATGAGGAGACTGCCTGTCGCCAACTGAGCGAGGCGGGCTTTGCCGCGGCGCAGTCGGCCTGGCAGCGCTTGGCCGGGTTGCGTATCAGCAATCAGGTGCGGGCGATGCAGCGTCTCGGGCGCGAGCGCCTGGATGCCTTTATTCCGCGGTTGTTGGCACAGGCCGTGGAGCATGAGAATCCGGATTTGGTACTGGAGCGAGTACTGCCGCTGATCGAGGCGGTGGCGCGGCGTTCGGCCTATTTGGTGTTGCTGACGGAAAACCCCAGCGCCTTGCAGCGCCTGTTGACCTTGTGCGCGGCGAGCCCGTGGATCGCCGAGCAGATCACCCGTTTCCCGCTGTTGCTCGATGAGTTGCTTAACGAAGGGCGCCTGTTCAAGCCGCCCTTGGCGCCTGAACTGGCTGCCGAGTTGCGTGAACGGCTGACGCGTATCCCCGAGGATGATCTGGAGCAGCAGATGGAGGCGCTGCGCCACTTCAAATTGGCCCATCGTCTGCGGGTGGCCGCTTCGGAGATCGCCGGAACCTTGCCGCTGATGAAGGTCAGCGATTACCTGACCTGGCTGGCCGAGGCGATCCTCGAACAAGTGCTGGCGCTGGCTTGGCGCCAGACCGTGGCGAAAAGCGGCACCCCACGCCGCGCCGATGGCAGTTTGTGCGATCCGGATTTCATCATCGTTGGCTACGGCAAGGTCGGCGGCATAGAGCTCGGCCATGGCTCGGACCTGGATCTGGTGTTTATCCACGATGGTGATCCGCAGGCGGAAACCGATGGCGCCAAACCCATCGACGGCGCGCAGTTCTTCAATCGTCTCGGGCAGCGCATCATCCACCTGCTGACCACTCAGACCACCTCCGGCCAGCTCTACGAGGTCGATATGCGCCTGCGTCCGTCGGGTGCTTCGGGGCTGCTGGTCAGTTCGCTCGGCGCCTTCGAGCGCTATCAGGAAAGCGAAGCCTGGACCTGGGAGCACCAAGCGCTGGTGCGCGCGCGCGTTTTGGTGGGTTGCCCGCGTGTCGCCGCGGCGTTCGAACAGGTGCGCGCGCAGGTGCTTGGGCGTGCGCGTGATCTCGCTAAGCTGCGGGCAGAAGTCAGCGAGATGCGCGCGAAGATGCGCGACAACCTCGGCTCCAAGGAAACGGCCGCCGGCACTGCCGCAAATGCCTTCGAGGCCGCAGCGCCGTTCGATCTGAAGCAGGACGCCGGTGGTATCGTCGATATCGAATTTATGGTGCAATACGCCGCCTTAGCCTGGTCGCACCAGTACCCAGCGCTGCTGCAGTACACCGATAACATCCGCATTTTAGAAGGGTTGGAACGCGCCGGGCTGATCCCGGGCGCAGATGCAACCCTGCTGCAGGAGGTCTACAAGGCCTATCGCGCAGCAGCCCACCGCCTGGCCTTGCAGAAGCAGGCGGGTATCGTCAGCGGCGAGCAGTTTCACGTCGAACGCCGTGAAGTGATGCGGATCTGGCGCGAGTTAGGGCTGAGTTGATGATTCCGGCGAGCCGCCTGGCGGCTCGCTCAAATTGCCCAAGGGCCGCCACGCGCTTTAGTTTTTATGGGCGACTGTTGGCAGTACAGAATTCTTGAGGAGCGAAACTATGTCGATGGCCGATCGTGATGGCGTGATTTGGTATGACGGCGAAATGGTGCAGTGGCGCGACGCCACCACCCATGTGCTGACCCATACCCTGCATTACGGCATGGGCGTGTTTGAAGGTGTGCGCGCCTACGACACCCCGCAAGGCACGGCGATTTTCCGGCTGCAGGCACACACCGATCGGCTGTTCGATTCGGCCCACATCATGGGCATGAAGATTCCGTTCTCGAAAGAAGAAATCAACGAGGCGACCCGTGCCGCGGTGCGCGAGAACAACCTGGAAAGCGCCTATATCCGCCCGATGGTGTTCTACGGTTCTGAAGCCATGGGCCTGCGCGCTACCGGCTTGAAGGTGCACCTGATCGTCGCGGCCTGGAACTGGGGCGCCTACATGGGCGATGAAGCCCTACAGGTCGGCATCAAGGTGCGTACCAGCTCCTTCACGCGCCATCACGTGAACATCTCGATGACTCGCGCCAAGGCCAACGGCAACTACATCAACTCGATGCTGGCCTTGCAGGAAGCCATCTCCGGCGGCGCCGACGAGGCGATGCTGTTGGATACCGAAGGCTACGTGGCCGAGGGTTCCGGTGAGAACATCTTCCTGGTCAAGAACGGCGTGGTCTACACCCCGGAGGTGACCTCCTGCCTCAATGGCATCACGCGTAACAGCATTTTGACCTTGGCCGAAGAGATGGGCATCCAGGTGATCGAGAAGCGCATCACCCGTGACGAGGTGTACATCGCCGACGAAGCCTTCTTCACCGGCACCGCCGCCGAAGTCACGCCGATTCGCGAAGTCGATGGCCGGCAGATTGGTATCGGCAGCCGTGGCCCGGTTACCGAGAAGCTGCAGAAGGCGTACTTCGACCTGGTCACCGGCAAGACTTCTGCGCATGCCGAATGGCGCACGCTGGTTAAGTGAAGCTGCTGCGCTAGGCTATGCGGCGTTGAAAATCGGCTCGGACTGCTCATTTGCACTCAGTAAACTCCGCGTCCTCGCCGATTTTCGCCTTGCCTAGCCGTCGCTCGCGACGCTTCACGAATAGGCGTGAGAGAATTTGAATAAGGCTGTGACGGGGAGGCTCGAGAGCCTCCCCGATCATTTGCGGAGCATCAATGAAAATACTGATCGTAGGGCCGAGCTGGGTTGGCGACATGGTGATGGCGCAGACGCTGTTCCAGTGCCTGAAACAACGCCACCCCGACTGCCTGATCGACGTGCTTGCGCCCGAATGGAGCCGGCCAATCCTCGAGCGGATGCCCGAGGTGCGCAAAGCGCTGAGCTTCCCGCTCGGCCATGGCGTGCTGGATATCACCACCCGGCGCACGGTCGGCAAGTCGCTGGCCGGCCAGTACGACCAGGCGATTCTCCTGCCCAACTCACTGAAGTCGGCGCTGGTGCCCTGGTTCGCCGGGATTCCCAAGCGTACCGGTTGGCGCGGCGAGATGCGCTTTGGCCTGCTCAACGATATTCGCAAGCTCGACAAAGATCGCTACCCGCTGATGATCGAGCGCTTTATGGCGCTGGCCTATGAGCCCGGCGTCGAGTTGCCCGCGGCGTATCCCCGGCCGAGCTTGCAAATCGACCCGGCCAGTCGCGAGGCCGCCTTGGCCAGGTTCGGCCTGAGCCTGGATCGTCCGGTGCTGGCGCTGTGTCCCGGTGCCGAGTTCGGTGAGGCCAAGCGTTGGCCCAGTGAGTATTACGCCAAGGTCGCCGAGCTGAAGATCCGTGCCGGTTGGCAGGTCTGGCTGTTCGGCTCGAAGAACGATCACGCGGTCGGTGAAGACATTCGCTCGCGCCTGATCCCTGGCCTGCGTGAAGAGGCGCGCAACCTGTCCGGCGACACTTCGCTGGCCGAGGCGATCGACTTGCTGTCGTGCGCCGGTGCGGTGGTCTCCAACGACTCCGGCCTGATGCACGTCGCCGCTGCGCTGAACCGCCCGCTGGTGGCCGTCTACGGCTCGACCTCGCCACAGTTCACCCCGCCGCTGGCCGAGCAGGTGGAAATCGTCCGCCTGGGTATCGAGTGCAGCCCGTGCTTCGATCGCACTTGCCGCTTCGGCCACTACAACTGCCTGCGTGAGCTCAAACCGCGGCCGGTGGTCGAGGCCTTGGATCGCCTGGTCGCGGACCCGATCGAGGTCACTGAATGAGGGTGTTGCTGGTCAAGACCTCTTCGCTGGGCGATGTGATTCATACCCTGCCGGCGCTGACCGACGCGGCGCGGGCGATTCCCGGTATCCAGTTCGACTGGGTGGTGGAGGAGGGTTTTGCCGAGATTCCAGCCTGGCACCCGGCCGTGGCGCAGGTGATTCCGGTGGCGATCCGCCGTTGGCGCAAGAATCTCTGGCAGACCCTGAAAAATGGCGACTGGCGGCGATTCAAGCGCCGCGTGCGCGAGACCGATTACGACTTGGTGATCGACGCCCAGGGCCTGCTGAAGAGCGCCTGGCTGACCCGTTACGTCAAGGCCCCGGTGGCCGGGCTGGACCGCGCCTCGGCGCGCGAGCCGTTGGCGAGCCGCTTTTATGATCGCAGTTACTCGGTGCCCTGGGGGCAGCATGCGGTTGAACGGGTGCGTCAGTTGTTTGCCCAGGCGCTGGATTATCCGCTGCCTGCCGCGGTGGGCGATTACGGGCTCAACCGCGCGCAGCTGGCCGACACCCAGGCCTGCGCGCCTTACGTGTTGTTCCTGCATGGCACCACTTGGGACACCAAGCATTGGCCGGAAGCCTATTGGCGCGAACTGGCCGAACGCATGGGCGCGCTCGGCTGGGCGGTACGTCTGCCCTGGGGCAATCCGGCCGAGAAGGCGCGCGCCGAGCGGATTGCCGCCGGCTTGGAAAACGCCGCGGTACTGCCCAAATTAGCCTTGGCGGGAATGGCCAAGGTGCTGGCCGGTGCCCGCGCTTGTGTGGCGGTGGATACCGGTCTCGGGCACTTGGCCGCAGCCTTGGATGTGCCGACCCTGTCGCTGTTCGGCCCAACCAACCCGGGCCTGACCGGCGCCTATGGGCGTTCGCAAATTCATCTGGCCAGCGACTTCCCTTGCTCGCCCTGCCTGAAAAAGACCTGTGCCTATCGGCCGACAGCCGAGGATAAGCGTCGGCATGACCTTAAACGCGAGTGGCCATTGTGCTTTACCCGCTTGAGTCCGCAGCGTGTGGCGACCGAGCTGGAAGCGCTGTTGCTCGCCGAGGAAAGCGTCTGATGCAGTTGGCCTTTGTGCTCTACAAATATTTCCCGTTCGGTGGCTTGCAGCGCGACTTCATGCGCATCGCCTTGGAATGCCAGCGGCGCGGGCATGCAATCCGCGTCTATACGCTGATCTGGGAAGGTGAGGTGCCGGAAGGTTTCGAGGTGCAGGTGGCGCCGGTCAAGGCACTGTTCAATCACCGCCGCAACGAAAAACTACTGGCCTGGGTCGAGGCCGACCTGGCCAAGCGCCCGGTCGATCGGCTGGTCGGTTTCAACAAGATGCCGGGACTTGATGTGTACTACGCAGCCGATGGCTGCTTCGAGGACAAGGCGCAAAACTTGCGCAACTCGCTGTACCGCAAGTGGGGGCGCTACAAGCACTTCTCTGACTATGAGCGCGCGGTATTCGCCCCTGAGTCCAAGACTGAGGTGCTGATGATTTCCGAAGTGCAGCAGCCGCTGTTCGTGAAACATTACGCCACCCCGGCGCAGCGCTTTCATCTGCTGCCGCCGGGTATCGCGCCGGATCGCCGGGCGCCGGCGAATGCCGCCGAGATTCGCGCCGAGTTCCGGCGCGAGTTCAAACTGGCGGACGATGATCTGCTGCTGGTGCAGATCGGCTCTGGCTTCAAGACCAAGGGCCTGGATCGCAGCTTGAAGGCGTTGGCGGCGTTGCCGCGGGAATTGAAGAAGCGCACCCGCCTGTTCGTCATCGGGCAGGACGATCCCAAACCGTTCCTGCTGCAGATCAAGGCGCTGGGGATTTCCGAGCAGGTGCAGATCCTCAAGGGGCGCAGCGATATTCCGCGCTTCCTGCTGGGCGCCGATCTGTTGATTCACCCGGCTTACAACGAGAACACCGGTACGGTGTTGCTGGAAGCCTTGGTCGCCGGTTTGCCGGTGCTGGTGACCGATGTCTGCGGCTACGCCCATTACATCGCCGAAGCCGAGTGTGGCCGGGTTGCGCCCAGCCCGTTCGAGCAGGAGCGGCTCAACCGTCTGCTGGTCGAGATGCTCGGCGCTGCCGAACAGCGAGCGAGCTGGGCGCGTAACGGCCTGGTGTTCGCCGACGTGGCCGACCTCTATAGCCTGCCGCAGCGCGCGGCGGATGTGATCCTGGCGGAGAAACAGGCTTGAAACTCATTTTGGCTGAACCTTTCCAGCGCCTGTGGGCCGGCCGCGATGCCTTCGCCGAGGTGGAGCGCCTGAGTGGCCGGGTCTACCGCGAACTGGACGGGCGGCGAACCTTGCGCACCGAGGTCGAGGGGCGCGGCTACTTCGTCAAGATTCACCGTGGCATAGGTTGGGCGGAAATTTTCAAGAATCTGCTGACCGCCAAGTTGCCGGTGCTAGGTGCGGGCCAGGAGTGGCGCGCGATCCAGCGCTTGCACGAAGTCGGTGTGCCAACCATGACCGCAGTGGCCTATGGTTCACGTGGCGCGAATCCTGCGGACCAGCATTCCTTTATCGTCACCGAGGAATTGGCGCCAACCGTCAGCCTGGAAGACTTCAGCCTCGACTGGGTCAAGCAGCCACCGTTACCGAAACTCAAGCGCGCGCTGATCGCCGAAGTGGCGAAGATGACGGGGGATATGCACCGGGCGGGGGTCAATCACCGCGACTGCTATATCTGCCACTTCCTGCTGCACACCGACAAGCCGGTGACCGCCGATGATTTCAAGCTGTCGCTGATCGACCTGCACCGGGCACAAACTCGCAGCGCCCTGCCGCGCCGTTGGCGTGACAAGGATCTGGCTGGACTGTACTTCTCCGCCATCAATATCGGTCTGACTCGGCGGGATAAGTTGCGCTTCCTGCGCGCTTACTTCCGCCGCCCGCTGCGCCAGACGCTGCGTGACGAAGCGCAGCTACTGCGCTGGCTGGAGCGCAAGGCCGATAAGCTGCTGGCCCGTTACGCGCGCAAATATGCGCCGGGAGTCGGCCATGAGTGAGTGGCGGCTGACCGAGGGCGCCCCCGCCGAGTTGACTGCAGTCTTTGCCGATCTCGAGGCGGTATTCGCCTTGCAGGGCGAGAGCATCAGCAGTGACCCGCTGTCGGACGTGATTCGCATCGAATGTCAGGGGCTGCGTTATTACGTCAAGCGCTATCACTGCGCCGGCAAGGGCTTGCGCCGTTTTATCGGTCGGCCGCGGGTCAAGGCCGAGTGGCAGAATCTCAAATACTTCGCCAAGTGGGGTATTCCCACCGCGCCCATAGTGGGCTACGGATTGGAGCGCAAGGCCGGGACATTTATCCGCGGTGCGCTGATTACCCGCGAGCTGGTCGGGACCGAAGATATGGCCCAGTTGGCGCTGCGTGACGCTACTTGCCTGCAGGATCGCGCCTGGGTGGCAAGCGTCAGTCGGCAACTGGCACGGGCTACCCGTGTTCTGCATGAGCAAGGCTTCACCCATAACGATCTGAAATGGCGCAACCTGCTGGTCAACGGTCTGGGTGAGCTGTTTCTGATCGACTGCCCGACCGGCGGTTTTTGGTGGGGGCCATTGCTGCGTTACCGGGTCATCAAGGATCTGGCTTGCCTGGATAAGGTGGCCAAGTACCAGTTGTCGCGCGCCCAACGCCTGCGTTTCTACCTGCAATACCGTGGGCGCGAACGGCTGAATAGCGAGGACAAGAAGCACATTCGACGGATCGTTAGGTTCTTCGAGGGACGCGAATGAGCGACTTCATCGCTGTCGAGGATCGCGCGATTCTGGCTGCGCACCAGTTGGACAGTTTCGAGGCCCTCTGGGCCCTTGAGTTGGCGGCGGTGGACGCCCCGAATACCGAGCGCGGAGGCTATAGCTCGGTGTCACGGCTGGTGTTGGGCGAGGCCGCCTATTACTTGAAGCGGCAGACCAATCACCTGACCCGCAGTCTGGCGCACCCGTTTGGCGAGCCGACCTTTGCTCGCGAATTTCGCAATATTCAACGCTATCAGCGGCTCGGCATCCCGGCGCTGCGGGCGGCATTTTTTGCCCAGCGGCGAGTAGCCGGTGAGCAAAGTGCGCTGTTGCTGACCCGGGCATTGGATGGCTGGCAGGACCTCGAACACTGGTTGCAAGGCTGGGCCGAGCGCGGCGAAGCTCAACGCATGGCCATTCTGCGGGCTTGTGGCGAGCTGGTCCGGCGCCTGCACGACGCGGGGCAGGTGCACGGCTGCTTTTATCCGAAGCACATTTTTCTCCGCGAGGATGACGGTAAGTTTGTCGCGCAACTGATCGATCTGGAGAAGACCCGCTCGCTGCTGTTCGGTGAACGCGACCGGATCAGGGATCTGGAGCCGCTGCTGCGGCGTGCGAGCAGTTGGAGTGAGGCGGAGGTCTGTCAGCTGCTGCGTGCTTACGTGGGCTCGGGGGGGGATGTCCAGCGCTGGTGGCAGCGCCTTGGGGCTCGGCGGCAGCACAAGGAGTCGTGCCGGTGACCCTCGAACAATTGCACCGCGCCGGCCGCACGCCGGGCTTGCCGCTGCAGCTCGAGGTGGCAGGCCAGCCGCTGCGCCTCGACAGCCTGCTACGCGTGTTGCCAGGCCAGCGCTATGTCGGCCTGGCCGAGTGGCAGGGCCGGCGGGTGCTGGCCAAGTTGCTGGTGGGCCGCAAAGCCGCGCGGCATTTTGCCCGGGAGGCCGAGGGCGCGCGGTTGCTGGCGGAGCATGGGCTTTGCACTCCGCAGTTGCTCGAGCAGGGTTTTCGCGCAGGCGAGGGCGGCTGGCTGTTATTCGAATTCCTGACCGATGCCTGCAGCCTGGGCGATGAGTGGCGCAAGCTGGAGCCTCAGCCATTGCTGAGCGATGCCCAGCAGGCGTTGTTAGGGGAAGCATTGGCGGTGATTGCCCAGTTGCATGGCCAGGGGCTGTGGCAAGACGATCTGCATCTGGACAACCTGCTGCGGCAGAGCGGTCGGCTGTACTTGATCGACGGCGGTGGTGTTCGCGCCGAGGCACCTGGCCAGCCGCTGGCGCGCGATAGGGTGCTGGCTAACCTGGGGGTGTTTTTTGCCCAACTGCCGGTGAGCCTGGATAGCTATATCGAAGACCTGCTGGTGCACTACCTGCTGGTCAATGGCGAGCACGCGCTGCCGTTGGAGGCGTTGCTCGAGGAAGTTCATAAGGTCCGGCGCTGGCGGTTGCGCGACTACTTGCGCAAGATCGGGCGCGATTGCAGCCTGTTCAGTGTGCGGCGCAGTGCGTTTGGCTTGCGGGTGGTTCGACGTCAGGACGAAAACTGGTTGGCGCCGTTGCTGGCTGAGCCCGATGCCGCGATAGTCGCGGCTCAGCCGCTCAAGCTGGGCGGTTCCTCCACCGTGGCGCAGGTTGAAGTGAGCGGCCGGCTGTTGGTGGTCAAACGCTACAACATCAAAGGCTTCATGCATTGGCTGAAACGCTTCTGGCGGCCGAGCCGGGCCTGGCACAGCTGGCGCGAGGCCAATCGCCTGGAGTTTCTCGGTATCGCCACGCCAAAACCCCTGGCGATGCTGGAACTGCGGACATTCTGGCTGCGCCGGCGCGCCTATCTGGTTACCGAACACGCGGCCGGTGAGGATATAATCGCGCGCTTCAAGCCCAGTCTGGACAGTTCGAAAGAGGCTGGTTTGCCGGCAGAGACCGAGCTCAAGGCGCTGGATGAGTTGTTCGCGGCCTTGTTGCGTGAGCGCATCAGCCATGGCGATCTCAAGGGAACCAATCTGCTGTGGCAGGACGGGCGCTGGACCTTGATCGATCTGGATGCCATGCAGCAACACCGCAGCGATGGCAGTTTTGCATCGGCCTATGGCCGCGACCGGGCGCGCTTTTTGCGCAACTGGCCGGCGGATTCAAGGCTCTTCAAGCTGCTGGATCAACGTTTACCGAAGGCCAGCTTGAAGCCCGATGCTTGAAGCTGGAAGCAAGAGCCCGCTCCGGGCTGCGCATATAAACGACCGCTGTT
>JBOICE010000162.1:0-3332 GCA_050739815.1 Pseudomonas sp.
ACGTGGATCAGTTGGTCCGGGCGCCTTGGGCAATCCAGGCGCCGATCAGGTCGCGCTCTTCCTGGGTCATCTGAGTGATGTTGCCCAGCGGCATGGTTTGGGTGGCGACAGCCTGGGCCTGAATTCTCGACGCCAGTTGCTGGATCTGCTGCGGGGTATCGAACATCACCCCGCCAGGAGCGCTGCTGAACATCGGGCTGGTTGGCTTGGCCGAGTGGCAAACAGTGCACCGTTCTTGAATCACGCTATGCACCTTGTCGAAATCGGCCGCGGCGGCTTGAGCCGGTGCAGGCGCCTCAACCGGTGTGGCTGGGGCTTTGGCTTCGGGCTTGGCGCCGCTGATCGCGGTGGCCGGAATGGGCGCGTATTCAATGACTTCGGTTTTAGCCACGCTAGGGTTCGTCGACTTAAGGCTCGGGCCAGTGACGAAGGCCAGGCAGATCATGCCCAATGCGCCGGCTGGCAGGGTCCAGGCGAACTTGTTGCTGTCGTGACGGGTGTTGAAGTAGTGGCGCACCAACACCGCCAGCACTGCAATCCCGGCCAGGATCAGCCAGTTGTACTGGCTGCCATACGTGCTCGGGAAGTGGTTGCTGATCATGATGAACAGCACCGGCAGGGTGAAGTAGTTGTTGTGGCGCGAACGCAGCAAACCTTTGGCCGGCAAGGCTGGGTCCGGCGTGCGGTTCTCTTCGATGGCTTTAACCAGTGCGCGTTGCGCCGGCATGATGGTGCGGAAGACGTTGCCGACCATGATGGTGCCGATGATGGCGCCGACATGGATGTAGGCACCGCGCCCGCTGAACACCTGGCTCAGGCCAAACGCGGCGGCGACCAGCAGCACGAACAGCACCAGGCCGAGCAGGGCGGGTTGTTTGCCCAGCGGCGAGTCGCAGAGGAAGTCGTAGACGAACCAGCCGGCGACCAACGCGGCGATGCCGATGGTGACTGCGACGCCCGGCGCCATGTCGCTACCCGGTGCAACCAGGTACAGCGCCGGGTTGAGGTAGTAAACGACCATCAACAGGGCGACGCCGGACATCCAGGTGAAATAGGCTTCCCATTTGAACCAGTGCAGGTTGTCCGGCATCTTCGGCGGGGCCAGCTTGTACTTTTCCAGGTGATAGATGCCGCCGCCGTGGATCGCCCACAGGTCGCCGGCCAGCCCATCCCGTGGGTTGACGCGGTTCAGGTTGTTTTCCAACCAGACGAAATAGAACGAGGCACCGATCCAGGCGATGCCAGTGATCATGTGAACCCAGCGAATGCTCAGGTTCAGCCATTCAATCAGATGTGCTTCCACAGTCTTTTCCTCTTACACCTGCCACCGGCACGCCGGCTTCCAGGTCTTCTCTTATTGGTGGGGGTTGAGGAGCAAACACTCATCCTCGGTAAAAAAATGCTCATCGCAGTTGTTGCCAGAACCACTGCGATCAACCACCAGGAAGTCATCCCGCTTTTCGATCGTCAGCACCGGGTGGTGCCAGACGCCGCGATGGTAATTAACGCCCTGCCTGCCATTGCTGAGGAAGGCCCGGACTAACTCTGATTCAGGTGCATCGCCAAGTGGCGCGACCACGATCAGAAAGGGGTTGCCGAGCAGCGGTATGAACGCCTGGCTGCCCAGCGGGTGGCGCTCCAGCATGCGTATGGTCAACGGCATTTCCAGGGCTTGGGCGCTGAAGATGCTGATGATCGCCTTATCTTCCGGCTGCGCGGTCTCGACCGTGGCCAGTTTGTGATAGCGGCGAGTGGAGCCGTTGTTGATCATGAAGTGATCGCTGCCTTCGGTCTCGATGACGTCACCGAAGGGGGCGAAGGCTTCTTTGCTCAACGGCTCGATTTTCAATTTGCGCATGCTGGTTCTGCTTGTTCAGGGTTGCTTTTATCCCCCTCTCCCTCCGGGAGAGGGGTGAGGGGTGAGGGAAACGCGGACTGAGTTCGGTGTTTCCCTCATCCGCCCTTCGGGCACCTTCTCCCGGCGGGAGAAGGACACAACTTACTTCGCCACTTTGCCGAACAGGCGCAGGCGGCTGATACCACCGTCCGGGAACACGTTGATACGTACGTGCGTTACCGGGCCGAGCGCGTTGATCTGTTCGGCGAACTCATGCTCAGCGTGCATCGAAAGCTTCTGGTTCGGCAACAGTTCGCGCCAGAACAGGCTCTGGGTTTCGATCTGGCTGTCGGTGCCGCCTTTGACGAAAGCCGCCTGGATTGAGCAGCTGTCCGGGTAGTTGCCTTTGAAGTGCAGGGTGTCGACCACTATGCGTTCGATCTCGCCCGGATGGCCGAGGGCGATGATCACCCAGTCGTTGCCCGGCGTGCGGCGGCGGGCGGTTTCCCAGCCATCGCCCATGTTGATGCCGCGGCCGGGGTTGAGGATGTTGCTCATGCGGCCGAAGTGTTCGTCCGAGCAGGCCAGGGCGCGACCGCCGTTCAGGGCGCTAGCCAGGTCAACCTGCTGGTTGTCGCCAACCGCGGACCAGTCGCGGAACGGGATGCCGTACACGCGCAGACGGGCTACGCCACCGTCCGGGTAGATATTGAAGCGCAGATGGGTCCAGGCCTGGTCGTTGCTGATTTCATGGTAGTGGTGACTGTTGCCTTGCAGCTCGACGGCGCTCAGCACTTCGGTCCACTGGGTCGCTTCGCTCGGGTCGCCTTCAACCACGAAGCAGGCTTCGAGGGAGGCGGACGGCGGGAAGTTACCGGTGAAGAAACTGGTGTCGATATCCACGCCCTTGATCGAGCCCGGCACGCCCAGGCGGATCACGGCGCTGTCGTAACCTTCGAAGCGCTTGCGGCGTGACTCCCAGCCATCCATCCACTTGCCGTTGTCATCGAACACGCCTTCTTTCCACACCGCCGGGGTCGGCTGGAACAGGCGGTTGACGTCGGCGAACCAATCATCGGTGACGGAGATGGCTTGGGTGCCGAGGCGAGCATCGGCCAGGTTGACGAACTTCTCGAAGGGTACGGCGTAAGCTTTCATTAGTTGTCTGCCTTACTTAGGGGCGGGGGAGGTGGCGGTTGGTGGCCTGTGTGGCTAGTTCAATTAGTCAAGTTCGGCGCTTGAAGCCCCGATACTGCGTTGCCGCTCCTCGCCATAGCGGTGCCATGACTCGTCTCGGCGCCTTGTCTCGGAGCTTCAGGCATCCGAACTTGGCTTAACCAACTAGCCGTACAGGCCACCTCTGGGCTCACAGGGTTTGCAGCCGGAACAGCGCGATCTTGTTGATCTCGGCCAGCGCCCGGGTGAACTCGGCGTCCGTCGAGTTATGAATGCGCTCTTCGAATGCCGCCAGGATCTGGTGCCGATTGCTGCCTTT
>JBOICE010000163.1:0-7058 GCA_050739815.1 Pseudomonas sp.
TAACTCAAGTTCGGATGTCTGGAGTCCTGAGACAAGGCGCCGTGACGAGTCATAGCTGGGCTATGGCGAGGAGCGGCAACGCAGTATCGGGGCTTCAGGCGCCGAAATTGACTAATGGAACTAGCCAAACAGGCCACTAGCTGCAAACCGGAGATATTTCAGGTGATGAAGAAGCTGCAGTAACTCTGGGGAGATGGGTATTGGCGCAAAAGCGCTGATCCTGGCCCGCCCGGTCTTCCCAAGCGGCATTCAGTGAACTTGAAAGGTGCGTGGCCTCCAGTTCCAAGTGCAACAGTTCAAGCTTGTTGGTCTGCGATTCTGGCAAGGGGCTCTCGGTACCACTCAGCCCGGTCGATGATTCCATGGGCCCATTCTTCGGAAAAGCCGTTACCGGTCCTGCTCAACTGCCCTTTACGGAAATCTCGATTGAAATAGAGATTGCGGTTCAGGATGGTGAGGCTGCTGCCCTCAATGAAGCCTTCGGGTTTTGGTTCATCGGCCATTGCGGTGTGTCCAACACTGATGCCTAGGGCAATGAGCGATAGACCAAACCGTATCGACGGAAAAGCGTGCATCTTCAGCGTCGTTACCTTCATTCTCGGCGATCGCTGCTAGCCAATCCTGCCCAGCACCGGAAACACCTCCAGCAGCCACCAGGCAAAGTCGGTAAGTTGGCCGGTCACCATGGCCAACCCCATGAGAATCAGGATTACACCAGCCCCTATATGGATGGCCCGGCTCCAGCGGCGAAGGCGTTTCATGCTGGCCAGGAAATGATTGGTGAACAGGGCGGTCAGAAGAAATGGCAAGCCCAAACCTAGCGAGTAGATCGACAGCAGCGCAATGCCACTGGCGCCGGTACTGCCCGTGGAGGCGCTCAGCGTCAGGATACTGCCCAGGATGGGGCCGATACAGGGTGTCCAGCCGAAGGCGAAGGCCACGCCCAGCACATAAGCGGCCAGTGGCCCCCCGGTGGATTTGAGTTGGTGGACGAAGCGCACGTCCATATTCAGCCAGCGGGGGTTGATCAGACCGGTTATGAACAGCCCGAAGGCGATCACGATGAGCCCGCCGATCAGGTTGGTTTCCTGCCGATAGGCAAGTAGGAGCCGACTGAGGGCGGTGGCACTGGCCCCCAGCGCAATGAACACGGTGGCGAAGCCGAGCACGAAGCTAAGGCTCATGCCGATCACGACGAGCCGTTCCCGCCGGCTTTCCAGGGCCTGCAGTTCGTCCACCGAGCGGCCTGCGATGTAGGACAGGTAGCCGGGCACCAGGGGGAGCACGCAGGGTGACAGGAACGAGATCATCCCTGCGGCGAAGGCGCTCAGAATGCCAATGTTACTTAGACTCATCGTCGGCTACTTCCTCGGGGGCTGAAGCGATGACCTCCTGTAAATACTCGATGACCTCTGGACTGTCCCATTCGGCAGCGCCGAGCTTGCGGCCCACCTCCCGGCCCTGACGATCCAAGACCAAGGTGGCCGGCAACCCGAACACATCGAGGCATTGGATCGCTTGTGCGCTATCGTCGATATAGAGCTTGAGGTGCTGGATACCGATCTCGCGGTAGAAGTCTCGGACGACCTGTACCCCATCTTGATCGATGGAGAGTGCCAAGACCTGAAAGTCGGAGCCGCCGAGCTTTGCCTGCAGCCGATCCAGAGTCGGCATCTCCTGGCGGCATGGGCCACACCAGGTTGCCCAGACGTTGAGCAGCACCACCTTGCCCTTGAAGTCAGCCAAGCGGTGCGGCTTGCCCTCGCCATCGACGAAGGTGACTTCCGACACCGGCTTCGGCTCGGGCCAGATGATCAAACCGGCCCGCGTGCTGATCTCGGCGGTCTGCTCGGCTCCCTGGCTGCCGGACGAGAGGAAGAGGGCGATAAGGACTGTGATCGCCGACCTCCAGACCCTGTCTAGGCCTGGGCGCTTAGGACGACCAGAGACCTTGGGCTCGGTGCTGCGACTGATGGAGTACGCCTTGAGTGGCTCCCGCTTCGGCCCGCACATACCCTCGTTGCCTGCCGGCCTGCCGGGCACCCAGATACCCGTGATCATGGGGCACTCCTTCAAGGGTTTACTGATGATCTCCACCGGCACGCGGCCCTCGACCACAGAGTTTTGAATTAGCGAGCTGTGGCGGCCCTTCGGCTGCTCGAGAGAGTTCTGCTCCTGCTGGATCCTGGCCAGGTCGTTGGTCGCCACTACTTCCACTGCCCATTGGGAGTTCATGTGTTGAGCCCTGGACGCAACCTGAAGCGGGCCTCTGCTATCCATTGTAGTCATCGCCGACTGAGGTGTTGACGTAGGAGATCAGGTTCACCGGCCTTAACTTGAGTCCGTGCAGGAAAGGTCACCGGGGCTCAATGACCTGTAGCGGCAGGGACACTCGGTGGATTAGGCCGTGCTCAAGGCGCTGTCGCCGAACCGCACATGTCGTATCAATCGCTTCGGCGACTTGCCCTGGGACCTCGATCGGAAGATCAAGCCGATCGACTGCGTGGTTCAGATTAAGCGCAACTTCGGAGCATTGAATGGCTCCCAGCTATTCAGGTTTGGTGACTCCTGCCTCCAGAAACAGTTCTGAGGCCATTAAATCCATTTCACGATAATTAGCTCTCAGTTAATTCCCTGCCGAGCATTGAATCACTTGAAGGCCGTCCATAGCCGTTGAGCGTCCATAGCCATTCGGAGGCACTATGCGCTCAAGCGCTTCCACTTTGCGCCGAGCGGGATCAACGTTGCAGTCGGGTGTTTTACTTGCCGCTGCGCAAGTACTTAATTAGCGCCAAAATCACGAGAACCAGCGCAATCAGTATGAGTAGGCCGAATACAAGGTAAACAGCCAGCATGCCACCGCCCATCATCATCCCATGCTCCATCATGCAGGAGCCCGCTTCTTCGGCCGCCTGGGCAACACCCATCAGCAGCGCGAAAAGACTTAGTACCAGACGCGCATACAGTCGTTTCATACCTTGAGCCCTCTGGTTATTGGCAGAACCGGTTTGTCTAGTATGGTCGTCGATCAAGGGGGCGCGGATGGTCCTAGGCTTACAACGTCAGGGGGCCGGGTAGTCAGCTATAACCTGATCGCTTCCGGATTGAGTCAAGGCGATGACCCGATAAGCCTGCTGCTTTCCGTCGACTTCCATACCCGGAGAGCCTGCCGGCATACCTGGCACAGCGATCCCGAGCAGATCGCTTCGCGTGCTCAACGCAATGACCTGCGCTGCTGGAACGTGACCCTCGACGAACTTTCCGTCAATCACCGCGGTGTGACAGGACGCCAGTCGTGGGGCAACGCCGAGGCGCTGTTTGACCGCACTCATGTTGGACTCGACATGATCGATAACCTTGAAGCCATTGGCTTCGAGATGCGCAATCCACTTTTTGCAGCAGCCGCAATTTGCATCGCGATGGACATCGATTGTCAGCGATTCCGCGGCTTGGCCTGCTGAGGTCATGAATAAGGCGCTCAATGCTGCGATGCGCAGTGCTCCGCCTTTATGAAGAGACTTAGTTTGCATGGACGTGCTTTTTTCCATCGGCGTGGGTGTGGGTTTTGGGAGCCGATTCCGGCACTTCATGGGCATGCCCCGAATCATGCTGACTCGCATCACCCTCTTCTTCGGCGAGCGCCTGTGCGTGATGGTCCGAGCCAGCAGCATCATGGTGTTCCGCGCCGGCGGCCTTGCTGCTAGCGTGCTGACCCTCGTGGTCATGCATGCCAGTTTCGCCACCACCATGCTGGTGGCCGCCGCTGCTTGCGATCAAGGCCTGGTACTTCTCTGCATCGAGAGTCGGTAGTTGCTGCAGAAAGGCGACCATCCCCCAGATGTACTGGTCTTGCATGCTTTTGCCCCAGGCGGGCATGCCGGTGGCCTTGATGCCATGCTTGATGATCCAGAATGCTGTGGTCGGACTCCCGTCTACGCCAACCTTCGTCAGATTTGGTGGCGCCGGGTACAGGCTCTGGCTCAGCTCGGTTTCAGCGGTACCGGGTGCCAGGTGGCAGCCAATGCACATGGAGTTGTAATTGCCGGCTCCTGCGCGGATCAGGGCTTCGTCGTTCAGGTTCGGGGCTTCAATATCTCGGCTTCTAACCGCTATCGAGCGCTCACGAACTGCAGTCAGAAAGGCGTGAACAGGCGCAAAATGCGGGTCATCCGCCCCCACGTTTACCAGACCTGCGTAGACCACGCCGGCGACACCCAACGCAGCCACGACACCCGATACAGCTAAAGTTTTAATTGTTCTTTTCATCTCAGGCTCTCAAAACCACATCCGAATACCGGCCACAAAGCGGGCCTCGTTATCATCCTCACCTTCATCGCGAGCCAGGTCGGCGGTGTTGCCATAGGCGCGATTCCAGGTAACCCCGATATAGGGGGCGAACTCGTGGAAGATTTCATAGCGCAGCCTGAGGCCCACCTCGGTGTTGGCCAGGCCAGAGCCAATGCCGCGCTCGGGGTCGTTCTTGCCGTAGACGTTCACCTCGGCAGTCGGCTGCAGGATCAGGCGGTTGCTGAGCAGGATGTCGTAGTCGCCCTCCAAACGAGCGGCGGTCTGACCGTTCTCACCGATGAACGCGGTGGCCTCCGCTTCGAAGGCATAGAGCGCCATGCCCTGGATGCCGAAGGCGCCCCAGGTTTGCGCTGAGCCGGGTTTGAAGTCCTGACGGACACCGGTGACGACATCCCACCAAGGACCAATGGAGTGTCCCCAGAGCGCTTGCAGCTCTGCATCCTCGGTCACGCCATTGGTACGCTCGCCTTCGGAACGCAGCCAAAGGCGGTCGATATCGCCGCCGATCCATCCGGAAGCATCCCAGTTGAGGGCGCTGCCTTCGTCCGCGTCCTGGTATTCGAATTGGTCGAGCAGGAAGAAGGAGTTGAGTTGCTTGTCATGGATCGCATGGCCAGGCAGCGGGGGAAAGGCTGCTTCACGGTCGGCATCGGTCGGCACCGGGATCGGCGTCCGACTCGTGGTTGTGGGAGCCGCCTCGGCACTGCCATGGTTCATCTTGCTGTGGTCCATGGCAGCGTGATCCATCGAACCCATTTGGCTAGGGTCCATGGACTCCATTGAGTCATGCCCCATCGCCGAATGATCCATCTGGGTGCTGCTGGAGCTGCTCGGCTTGGGCTGCGAGGGTTTAGCAGCCGATGCGGGTTTCGCTTCTACCGCGGCGGGCGCGGCAGAAGATGAATGCATCGAATGGTCCATTGCCTCGGCTGCGTTTGCCACACCGGCCGTTACCGTGCTGAAGGAAACAGCCAGAGCCATCAGGGGTGGGCATGAAAACCTACTGGTCATGATCTCGATCCGCATCGGTCCGGTTGGCTTTGTGCTCATGGCTCATCGAGTCATGAGCCATGCCGCTGTGATCCATTTTCTGGGAGTCGTCCGCCTGGCCCTTCTGCGGAGCGGGCTTGCCGGTGGCGTTCGCAGCAGGGGCAGAGGAATGCTCATGCTCGCCCTGGTCGTCGCCTGCAAGAGCGCTGGGCATCTGCATGGCAGCCAGCAAGCCCATCACGAAGGCACTGCCGATTAGCGTTTTACGATTGAGGATTTTGCTCATTCAAAAGTCTCCTTTACTCATCCACTCGGACTTCACGCATCATGCCCATCTCCATGTGGAGCAGCAGGTGGCAGTGGTAGGCCCAACGACCGAGGTTATCAGCCGTTACGCGGTAACTGCGCTTCGATCCAGGGGGCATGTCGATGGTGTGTTTGCGCACCATGAAGTTGCCGTTCTCATCCTCAAGGTCGCTCCACATACCGTGGAGGTGGACGGGGTGGGTCATCATGGTGTCGTTCACCAGGGTGATCCGTAGCCGCTCGCCATATTTGAGGCGTAGTGGCTCAGCATCGGAGAACTTGATGCCGTTGAACGACCAGGCGAATTTCTCCATGTGGCCAGTCAGGTGCAATTCCACTGTGCGGTTGGGTTCGCGGCCATCGGGATCGGGGAAGGTGCTTTTGAGATCCGAATAGGTGAGAACCCTACGGCCGTTGTTCCGCAAGCCAATACCCGGATCATTGAGTTTCGGTGTCGCAGACATGGTCTGCATGTCGATCAAGGGATTGTTGTCTTCTGATGCAGGATGGGACTGCATTCCGGCCATGCCAGCCATCTTGCTGTGGTCCATGCCGGCCATGTCGCCATTGCCCATGCCAGCCATCTTGCTATGGTCCATACCGCTCATGCTTCCATGGTCCATGCCCATGTCACCCATCGCAATCAGGGGGCGAGGGTCGATCTCGGGAACGGGGGCGCTCAAGCCTTCACGCACGGCCAGGGTGCCGCGGGCATAACCGGTGCGGTCCATGGACTGGGCAAAGATGGTGTAGGCCTCGGCGCTGGTCGGCTCAACTATCACGTCATAGGTTTCCGCGACGGCGATGCGGAATTCATCGACGTTGACGGGTTTGACGTGCTGACCGTCGGCGGCCACCACGGTCATCTTCAAACCTGGGATGCGCACATCGAAATAGCTCATGGCCGAGCCGTTGATGAAACGCAGGCGGATCTTCTCGCCTGGCTTGAAAATGCCGGTCCAGTTGCCGTTGGGCGCCTGGCCGTTCATCAGATAGGTATAGGTATAAGCGCTGACGTCGGCGAGATCGGTGGGGCTCATCTTCATCTCGGCCCACATCTTCCGATCGGCCACGGCCGCGGACCAACCTTGCTCGCTCACGTCGTCGATGAAGTCGCCGACGGTGCGCTTATGGAAGTTGTAGTAGTCCGACTGCTTCTTGAGCTTGGCCATGACCCGTACCGGGTCTTCGTCGGTCCAGTCGCTCAGCATCACGACATAGTCGCGGTCGTACTGGAACGGCTCGGGCTCTTTCGCATCGATCACGATCGGTCCATAGACACCGGCTTGCTCCTGCAGCCCTGAGTGGCTGTGGTACCAGTAGGTGCCGTTCTGATGAACCTTGAATTTGTACTCGTACATGCCATCGGGGGCGATGCCGTGGAAGCTCAGGCCGGGTACGCCATCCATGTTGGCCGGCAAGATGATCCCGTGCCAGTGGATGGAGGTGTCTTG
>JBOICE010000164.1:0-4013 GCA_050739815.1 Pseudomonas sp.
TTGGCCCGGCCGGAGCCGACCAGGTACACGCTGTACTCATCACGCAGCCGTTGCACCTGAGCAGGCGTGAGGCCGGTGTAGGAGAACATCCCGCGTTGTATGCCGATATGCGCAAAGCGTTCGGCCAAGCCGTAAGGCTGCAGGGCTTCAACCAGACCCAGGCGCAATTCGGCGATGCGGCTGCGCATGGCTTCCACTTCATCGACCCAGAGGGATTTCAGCGCGTGGTCGTCGAGGATTTGCGCGACCACCGCGGCGCCGTGAGCCGGGGGAGTGGACCACAGGTTGCGGGCGATGGCGGCCAACTGGCTGCGTACATCCAGCAGTTTTTCCGCATTTTCGCCGCAGACGATCAAGGCGCCGGTACGTTCGCGGTAGAGGCCGAAGTTTTTCGAGCAGGAGCTGGTGATCAGCAGCTCCGGCAGTTCGGCGGCGAACAGGCGTACGGCCCAGGCGTCGTCGTCCAGGCCATCGCCAAAGCCCTGATAGGCGAAGTCGATCAGCGGCAACAACTCACGCGCGCGTACTACTTCCAGTACCCGCCGCCAGTCGTCGTGCGACAGGTCGAAGCCGGTCGGGTTGTGGCAGCAGGCGTGGAGCAGGACCACGTCGCCGAGTGGCAACTGGCCGAGGGTCGCAAGCATGGCTTCGACATTCAGGCGGTTGTCGCTGCCGACGTAGGGGTAGTGGCCGACCTTGAGCCCGGCTTCGGCAAAAATCGTTTCATGGATCGGCCAGGTCGGGTCGCTCAGCCAGATGCCACGGCCCGGCAGGCAGTGGCCGATGAAGTCCGCCGCCAGGCGCAAGGCGCCCGTGCCGCCGGGCGTTTGCGTGGCGCCGGCGCGGTGCTCGCGCAGCAGCGCGGAGTCGCTGCCGAGCACCAGTTCAGCCAGGCGAGTGGTGAACAGTGCATCGCCATGGCCGCCGATGTAGCTCTTGGTCGTTTCGCTGTCGACCAGGCGCTGCTCGGCCAGCTTCACCGCGCGCAGGATCGGCGTATGACCCTGAGGGTCTTTGTACACGCCCACTCCGAGATCCAGCTTGGCCGGATTGCGGTCGGCGCGAAAGGCCTCGATCAGGCCGAGAATCGGGTCGCCGGGCACGCGGGAGATGCCTTGGAAGTGCTTCACTTACGCCCCTCCGCGGTGTTCGCGACCTCGTCGGTGCGGGCAGCCATGATGAAGTCGTTGCGGTGCAGGCCGTTGATCGAGTGGCTCCACCAGGTCACGGTGACTTTGCCCCATTCGGTCAGCAGGCCTGGGTGGTGGCCTTCGGCTTCGGAGATTTCGCCGACGGCGTTGGTGAAGGCCAGGGCCTGTTTGAAGTTTTTGAACAGGAAGAGTTTTTCCAGCTGCATCACACCGCCACGAACTTCGATGTTCCAGTCCGGAATCTGCCGCAGCAACTCGGGCAGTTCGGCATCGCTGACTTGCGGGGCACCGGCTTGGCAGGCTTCGCAGTGGGCTTGGGTCAGTGCGGTCATGGTGCTACTCCTGAATAGATGATGTTCACA
Source organism: Pseudomonas sp. (assembly GCA_050739815.1). GTDB lineage: Bacteria > Pseudomonadota > Gammaproteobacteria > Pseudomonadales > Pseudomonadaceae > Aquipseudomonas. The sequence goes on from JBOICE010000164.1 coordinate 1,514, forward strand.
GCGTAGGTTGGCGCTGAGCGAAGCGACGCCCAACCTGCGGTCGAGGTTTGGTTAAGCCGCTTTCGGCGGGAATTTCGCGGGGTGCAGGCCCAGTTGCATGGCTTTGGGCACCATCGCCATGATGTCCTCGTGGGCCAGGTCGAACAGCCGCTTAAGCTCTGGCAGCACGAAATACAGCGGCTGCAGGATGTCGATGCGATAAGGCGTGCGCATGGCTTCGATCGGGTCGAAGGCCTGGTGTTCGGGTTGCTCTGACAGGCTGTAGAGCGTCTCCTTCGGTGAGGAGAGGATGCCGCCGCCATAAATTCGCCGCCCGGTTGGGGTGTCGACCAAGCCAAACTCTATGGTCATCCAGTACAGGCGGGCGAGGTAGACACGCTCCTCTTTGCTGGCCTTGAGTCCGAGTTTGCCGTAGGTGTGGGTGAATTCGGCGAACCAGGGGTTGGTCAGCAGCGGGCAGTGGCCGAAGATCTCGTGGAAAATGTCCGGCTCTTGCAGGTAGTCCAGTTCCTCTCGTGTGCGGATAAAGGTCGCGACTGGAAATTGCTTGCTGGCCAGCAGTTCGAAAAAGGTCTGGAAGGGGATCAGCGCCGGCACCCGCGTCACGCGCCAGCCGGTGGTGGCATCGAGAACCTGGTTGATCTCGTCGAGTTGCGGGATGCGCTCATGGGGCAGGCCAAGCTGCTCGATGCCGTCCAGATATTCCTGGCAGGCGCGGCCTTCGATCACCTTCAACTGGCGGGTGATCAAGGTGTTCCACACCTGATGCTCGGCTTCCGGGTAGTGGATAAAGCCGTGCTCATCGGGTCGGCGGGCCACGTACTGCGTGGTTTTCATACGGTCTCCTGCGCGGTCGCATTGCCGCAGCGCATTGTTGTTTTCTTGACCTAGCAATACCGCAGCGCGTTGCGCGGCGCAGCCCGCTGTCAGCTCGGGGCGATAGAAAACCGCGAGAAATTCGTAAAGATATAGTTACGATCATGCTGGGCTGGCGTATTTCAGCCTTGCTGGCAGGGCTGTCTGTCACATATTCTTGACGGAAATCTGTGGTGATTTTGCGAAAAATCGCCGTTTGCACCGCTAACAGGGCGCTCGCGATGAGAATCAAAGTCCACTGCCAGAACCGCGTCGGCATCCTGCGCGACATCCTCAACCTGCTGGTCGAGTACGGCATCAACGTCGCCCGTGGCGAGGTCGGTGGCGAGCAGGGCAACGCCATCTACCTGCACTGCCCGAATCTGATCAACCTGCAGTTTCAGTCCCTGCGTCCCAAGTTCGAGGCGATTCCCGGTGTGTTCGGGGTCAAGCGCGTCGGCTTGATGCCCAGCGAGCGCCGTCACCTGGAATTGAATGCCTTGCTCGGCGCGCTGGATTTTCCGGTGCTGTCGATCGACATGGGCGGCTCGATAGTCGCCGCCAATCGCGCGGCGGCGCAGTTGCTGGGGGTGCGCGTCGACGAGGTGCCGGGCATCCCGTTGTCCCGCTACGCCGAAGATTTCGATTTGCCCGAACTGGTACGGGCGAACAAGTCGCGGATCAACGGCCTGCGGGTCAAGGTCAAGGGCGACGTGTTTCTCGCTGACATCGCTCCGCTGCAGACCGAGCATGACGAAAGCGAGGCCCTGGCTGGCGCGGTGCTGACCCTGCATCGCGCCGATCGGGTCGGTGAGCGCATTTACCATGTGCGCAAGCAGGAGTTGCGTGGCTTCGACAGTATCTTTCAGAGCTCGAAAGTCATGGCCGCGGTGGTGCGCGAAGCCCGGCGGATGGCGCCGTTGGATGCGCCATTGCTGATCGAGGGCGAGACCGGCACCGGTAAGGAGCTGCTGGCGCGCGCCTGTCATCTGGCCAGCCCGCGCGGGCAGTCGCCGTTTATGGCGCTGAACTGTGCCGGGTTGCCGGAGTCCATGGCCGAGACCGAGCTGTTCGGCTACGGCCCGGGCGCCTTCGAGGGGGCCCGCCCGGAGGGCAAGCTCGGGCTGCTGGAGCTGACCGCGGGAGGCACCTTGTTTCTCGATGGGGTCGGCGAGATGAGTCCGCGCTTGCAGGCCAAGCTGCTACGTTTCTTGCAGGATGGCTGCTTCCGTCGGGTCGGTAGCGATGAGGAGGTCTATCTGGATGTGCGGGTCATCTGCGCGACCCAGGTGGATCTCTCCGAACTCTGTGCAAAAGGCGAGTTTCGCCAAGATCTCTATCACCGCCTCAATGTGCTCAGCCTGCATATTCCGCCGCTGCGCGAATGCCTGGACGGGCTGGCACCGCTGGCCGAGCACTTTCTCGATCAGGCCAGCCGGCAGATTGGTTGCCCCTTACCCAAGCTGGCGCCGCCAGCGTTCGAGCGGCTCAATCACTACCACTGGCCGGGCAATGTGCGGCAGTTGGAGAACGTGCTGTTTCAGGCGGTTTCGCTCTGTGATGGCGGTACGGTCAAGTCCGAGCATATCCGCCTGCCAGACTACGGTGCGCCGCAACCGCTGGGCGACTTCTCCCTTGAGGGTGG
>JBOICE010000165.1:0-11281 GCA_050739815.1 Pseudomonas sp.
ATCCAGGCCTCCAGAACCGTTCGGGTGTGCTCAGTGATTTCAAACTGTACAGGGCGTTGAGTTTTCTGCTGCATCACGATGGCTCGTGACGACACATGCTCCCCATGGGCTACGTCCCGTACACACAGCTTGGTTAAGTCGCAGGCTCGTAGCTTGCTGTCGATAGCCAAGTTGAAGAGAGCCAGATCCCGGGTCTTCTCCGCGAGCTGGAGTCTTACCCGGATGGCCCAAATATCTCTGAGTCGGAGTGGGGCTTTCTGCCCAACGAGCTTTCCCTTGTTCCAAGGTTGGTGGCTGTAGTTAGCAGTGGTGTTCATGGCTTGTCCTCCACGTTGAGGGAGGACAAGGGTGGATCAACCACAGTACACATTCGCTAACCGACCTGGCACAGCTTGCCGTTATAGTCCTGCGGAACGTTGGGTTGGCAATATGCTTACAGCAGAAGTTCGCTTCGTGCCTTTCTAGCCAACTGGGTTTTCTCTTGCCTTCTGTGCGCCTTCTTTTTCTGGTAGCTGAATCAGTCGTGGTCGAAATCGAGGATTTGTCTGTGGATGTCTACGACTTCGAGCCCGCGCATTTGGTTACGGGTAGTCGAGGTGAGGCTTATCTGGAACAGCTGCTTGCCGCCATCCCTGGCTGAGTGGGCGCCTCAAAAAAGGCCCCGAAGGGCCCCAAAGAAATATCGGATCTACAGACTCTCAAGCGATCTCAAGTAAGGCTGAGAACGCCTGCAGGTGATGGTCGTCGTCACCGAACTGGCGGGCGAGCATCAGCAGGTGCTTGGCGTGGTGCGACAGCACGTATTCCCAGGTCAGGCCGATGCCGCCGTGCAGCTGGATGCCCTGGTCGGCAATGAAGCGGCCGGCGCGGCTGATCACGACTTTGGCCGCGGCGAGAATGCGACTGCGCTCGTCGCTGTCCGCCTGGTCGGCGACGCAGGCGGCGAGGATGGCCATGGAGGTGGCTTGGTCCAGTTCGATGCGCATGTCCACCATGCGGTGCTGCAGGGCCTGGAAGCTGCCGATTACCTGACCGAACTGCTTGCGCGTCTTCAGGTAATCGAGGGTCAGCTTGCACGCCGCTTCCATGCTGCCCACCGCTTCCGCGCACTGCGCGGCGATGGCGCGCCCTTGCTGGTAACGCAGCGCCGGCAGGGCCTGGCCTTCCGCACCGAGCAGGCTCGCGCCGGAAACAAACACCTTGTCCAGGTACAGCTCGCAGGCCTTGCGGCCGTCCATCGTCGGGTACTCGCGACGACGCACGCCCGGGCTCTGCGGATCGACCAGGAACAGGCTGATGCCGGCCTCGTCGCGCGAATCGCCGCTGCTACGCGCGGAGACCAGAATCAGTTCGGCACTCTGTCCGCCGAACACCACCGCCTTGCGTCCGCTCAGCTCCCAGCCACCATTCACGGCGCTGGCACGGGTCTGTACGTCGTGCAGCTGGTAATGGCTCTGCGCTTCTTCCAGCGCCACCGCCAGCTGCAGCTGACCGCTGGCAACCCGCGGCAGCAGCTCCTGCTGCTGGCCTTCGCTGCCCAGCTGGTTGAGCAGGCCGCCGGCGAAGATCACCGAGTGCAGGTAGGGTTCCAGGCACAGGCCACGGCCCAGCTCGGTCATGATCAGCATGCTGTCCACGCCGTTGCCGCCAAAGCCGCCGAGTTCCTCGGCGAATGGCACCGAGGTCAGGCCCAGCTCACCGAGCTGTTGCCAGAACTCGGCACTGAAGCCCAGCTCACTCTTGCCGAACTGCTCGCGCTGCTCGAAGCCATAGGCGTCACGAACCAGGCGGGCAGCGGTGTCTTGCAGCATCTGCTGCTCTTCGGTCAATTTGAAGTCCATGGTCGGTGCCCCTTACAACTCGAGAATCATTTTCGCGATGATGTTCTTCTGGATTTCGTTGGAGCCACCGTAGATCGAGGCCTTGCGCGTATCCAGGTACTGGTAGGTCGCTGAGCTGCTGGCTTCGGTGTACAGCGGCTGGTCGACCGTATCGAAGCCCAGCTCGTCTTCGAGAAACGGCAGCGCATAGGGGCCGACGGCTTTGCTGATCAGGTAGGCAATGGCTTGGCGAATCTCGGTGCCCTTGATCTTCAGGATCGAGCTTTCCGCGCCAGGTACTCCGCCATCGCGGGCGGCGGCCAGCGCGCGCAGGTTGCTGGTTTCGGCGGCCATCAGCTGGATTTCCACCTCGGCGACCTGCGCGCGGAACAGCGGATCCTCGATCAGCGGTCGGCCGTTGCGCAGCTCGGCGCTGGCGATCTGCTTGAGCTGGCTGAGCAACGCCTTGGTCAGGCCGATGTTGGCGATGGTGGTACGCTCGTGGGTGAGCAGGTACTTGGCGCAGGTCCAGCCCTTGTTCTCTTCGCCGACCAGGTTCTCCACCGGCACGCGCACGTTGTCGAAGAACACTTCGTTAACTTCGTGCTCGCCATCGAGGGTGATGATCGGCCGCACGGTGATGCCCGGGGTCTTCATGTCGATCAGCAGGAAGCTGATGCCACGCTGCTGTTGCGCCTCGGGATCGGTGCGCACCAGGCAGAACATCCAGTCGGCGTAATGCGCCAGGGTGGTCCAGATTTTCTGGCCATTGACCACGTAATACTCGCCATCACGCACCGCGCGGGTTTTCACCGCCGCCAGGTCGGAGCCGGCACCCGGCTCGGAGTAGCCCTGGCACCACCAGTCTTCACTGTTGAGAATGCGCGGCAGGTAATGGGCTTTCTGCGCTTCGCTGCCGAACTTGATGATCACCGGGGCGACCATCTTGGTGCCGAAGGCCACGACGCGCGGCGCGCCGGCGGCGAAGGCTTCTTCGTCATAGATATGTTTCTGCGCCGCGCTCCAGCCGGTGCCGCCGTATTCGACCGGCCAGCCCGGCGCCAGCCAGCCGCGCTCGTTGAGCACGCGCATCCAGGCAATCTGGTCGTCCTTGCTCAGGCGTTTGCCTTGCAGCAGGCGGGTGGAATATTCGGCCGGCAGTTTGTCGCGGAAGAACGCCCGCACTTCCTCGCGGAAGGCCTGCTCTTCTGGGTTGAAATCAAGATTCATCAAGCAACTCCGTAAGCGTTGAACAGCCGGCGGCGACGCCGGCCTGGCACCAGGTTCGCCGCCGAAGCGGCCGCCATTCACTGGTCGAAAATGATTACCGAGCGCGCCAGCTCGCCGCGGCGCAGCTCGTCGAACGCCTCGTTGATCTGCGAAAGCTTGATGCGCTGGGAAATCATCTCGTCGAGCTTCAGGCGACCCTGCATGTAGAAGTCGATCAGGTTCGGCATGTCCACCGGGAAGCGGTTGGAACCCATGATCGAGCCCTGGATGCGGCGCTCGTGCAGCAGGTGATAGGGGTCGAGCTCGATCTTCAGGCCCGGCTTGAGCATGCCGATGATGGTCGCGGTACCGCCGCGACGCAGCATGCCGAAGGCCTGCTCGGCGGTCTGCTTGAGGCCGATGCACTCGAAGGAGTGGTGCACGCCGCCTTTGGTCAGCTCCAGCACCTGCTTCACCGCGTCGCCGTCCTTGCCGTTGACCACGTCGGTGGCGCCGAACTGCTTGGCCAGCTCCAGCTTGGAGTCGAGCATGTCGATGGCGATGATCCGCGCCGCGCCAGCCAGCGCCGCGCCGTTGATCGCCGCCAGACCGATACCGCCGCAACCGAGCACGGCCACGGTGTCACCCGGACGCACCTTGGCGGTGTTGAACACCGCACCGGTGCCGGTGGTCACCGCGCAGCCGAGCAGCGCCGCACGGTCCATCGGCATATCGCGGCGAATCGCCACGCAGGCGTTCTCGTGCACCAGCATCTGCTCGGCGAACGCCGACAGGTTGACGAACTGCGGCATCGGCTTGGCCGCGTAGGTCAGGCGCGGCTCTTCGGTCTTGTCACGCTTGGTGTCGGGCGACACGCACAGCGACAGGTGACCGGTGACACAGTGCTCGCAGCAGCCGCAGAACACGGTCAGGCAGGTGACCACGTGATCGCCTGGCTTGACGGTGTGCACTTCCGAGCCAACTTGCTCGACGATACCGGCGGCTTCATGACCGAGCACCAGCGGGCCCGGATAGGGATAGGAGCCTTCGATCACATGCAGGTCGGAATGGCAGACGCCGACGGCGACGGTGCGGATTAGCACCTCGCGCGGGCCCGGCTTGCTGATGCCCACTTCTTCGATGGCCAGCGGCTCACCGACCTTATGGAATACGGCTGCTTTCATGATTCACCTCTTAATAGGGAGCAATAGGACGTGGCGGCGGCCGCCACGCAGCTGGAATCTCAGGCCGGCTTTTTCGCTGGGGCGCGGAACACCGCCTTGGCATGGCTAAAGGTGCGGAAGCCGTCGATGCCGTGATAGGCACCCATGCCGCTGTGGCCGACGCCACCGAACGGCAGGCTCTCGAGCCCGGCGTGCTGCATGACGTCGTTGACGGTCACCCCGCCGGAGCAAGTGCGGTTGAGCACCCGGGCCTCTTCGGCGGCATCGCTGCCGAAATAGTAGAGGCCGAGCGGACGCGGCCGGGCGTTGATGAAGGCCAGCACCTCGTCCAGCGATCGGTACGGTTTGATCGGCAGCAGCGGGCCGAAGATCTCGTCCTGCATCACCTGCAGATCGTCGCCGGGATTGCGCAGCAGGGTCGGCACCACCTTGTTGTGCGCCTGCTCGGCGAAGTCCTCGCCGGCCGGGTTCAGCTCGATCAGCTCGACGCCCGCCTCGCGCGCTTCGGCGAGGTAGCCCTGCAGGCGCTGGTAATGACGCTCGTTGATGATCGAGGTGTAATCCGGGTTGTCCTTCAGGGTCGGAAACATGCCGGCGACCACCGCCTGGGCAATGGCGATGAACTGCTCCACCGACTCCTCGGGAACGAACACGTAGTCCGGGGCGACGCACAGCTGGCCACCATTCATCAGCTTGCCGGCGACGATCTTGGTCACCGCGGTCTTGAAGTCGGCCGAACGCGAGATGATGGTCGGCGACTTGCCGCCCAACTCCAGTGTCACCGGCACCAGGTTTTCCGCCGCGGCGCGCAGCACGTGCTTGCCGATGCTGGTGGCGCCGGTGAACAGCAGGTGGTCGAACGGCTGGGCGCAGAACGCCTGCGCGACCTCCGCCCCGCCGGTGATCACCGCCACTTCGTCTTCGGCGTACACCGAGCGAATCAGTCGGGCGATCAAGGCCGAGGTCTGCGGATTGAATTCCGAGGGCTTGATCATCACCCGGTTGCCGGCAGCCAGGGCACTGGCCAGGCCCTTGAAGACCATGTTGCCCGGCACGTTCCAGGCGGTGACGATGCCGACCACGCCAAGCGGCTGGTACTGCACCCAGGCTTCGCCGACGCGGGTCTGCCGGGCTTCCGGCTGCATCCACTCGACCAGTTCGGCGCGGGTCTGCTTGAGGGTCGCCAGCGGCGACAAGACTTCACTGTGGCGCGAGAAGAGTGCGCTGCGCTGACCGAAGTCGGCCGTCAGGGCATCGACTATCGCCTGTTCGTGTTCGATCAGCAGGCCGATCGCGCGGTCGATCAACTCGATGCGCTGCTCGGCGCTGAATGGCTCCGCGGCAAGGTGCTCCGCACGCTGTTTGTCCAGGATCGCGCGGATCTCCGCGGCACTCACGTGTTCATTGGCGCTCATCACGACGTCTCTTATTTGAATAACCGATGGGGTACACGCAGCCGGGTAAACGCAGAATCGACAGATCGAGGACTTGCGCACCGGGCTTCGGTTGACGATCCATGGTTGAACAATGTCGCCGCGTCCTCGCCACCCACATCAGGTGGTGGAGGGACGTGCCCGCCCCGCTTCAGGCCAGAATCCCACTCGCCTGGGCGAAAATGATGGCCTGGGTTCGACGACTGGCGCCGAGCTTGGTGTTGATGTTCTTGGCGTGGGTCTTCACGGTGTTCAGCGAAATGAACAGGACATCGCTGACCTCTTGGTTGGACATGCCTTCGGCCAGCAAGCGCAGCACCGATACCTCGCGCGGCGTCAGCTCGTCCTGATCACGCAGCGATTTGCCACAGGGATCGAACGTCGCCGTTTTGTCCGCCTTATCGAGCATGCCGACACAGAACTCCGGAGCCACCCCACTAACGCCCTGTTCCGCCAGGCTGCTGCCGAACCCCAGATCGACCAATGCCTGCTGGACCTCGCTCGCCAGCAGCTCGAACTGGTAGCGTTTGCATTGCCTGAGCAGCGTCAGCAGACGCTGCCTGGCTTGCATGCAGGTACCCACCGCGTGTTCGGCGCGGGCCAGCAGCAGCTGGTTGTTCTGCGCAAGGGACGGCATGACGACAGGCGGCAGGCGCGAACCCGAGCCTTGCAAGGACGCCTCCAGTGCCCGCGCCTGGCTTAGCACCTGCTCCCACTGTCCTTGGCCGGCCAGGATGCGCATGCGCTGCAGCGCAATGGCACTCTCGTAGTAGGCACCGTCGATGTTGCCCCAATGCATGCGCCGCTCCGCCTGGTGCAGTTGGAATTCGGCGGTTTCGTAGTCACCACGCACGGTGGCGACCTCTGCGAGTAACAGATAGCCATGCAGGATGAAGGGCGCGGAACACTCCTGCGTCTGCGCCAGGCCAGCCAGCAAAGCCGCCTCGCTTTCGTCGAGACGACCGTCCAGCAAGTGCAGCTCGCCCTGCAAAAACAGCAGGCGCCCCAACAGGGGATTGTGCCGGCTGCTGTAGGCCTCGACCCGCTGGAGGTCTTCGCTCAGCAGGGCCTGGGCCTGGGGAAGCTCGCCCTGCAGGATCATCAGCCGCAGCCGATCGGTGTTGAGCAGTACCTCGCCATCGAGGAATTGCTTGCGTCTGGCCAGCTCAACCGCCTCCGTCAGCAATTGCTGGGCCTGACTGGCCTCGCCACTCGCCATAGCGATGCGCGCCAACGTGGAATGGCACAGCAGCACTGCCAACCAGTCGCCTGCCGCGAGCTGGCCTAGCGCCGCCCGGCAATGCTGGCGTGCCGTGGCTGCGCTGCCGCGCACCGCTTCGATGGTGCCGCGCAGCGCCTGCCAGTGCGCCAGAAAGCGCGCGCTGCGCTCAGCCGAAGGCTGGGGCAGAAAATGCCCCAAGCGCTGCAGGCAAGCCTGCGACTCATCCAGGCGTCCGCTGAACAGCAGCCCCCTGGCGCAGAGGTAAAGCAAGCGCGGGGTGCTGCCCAGCAGCTGCGGCGCAAGCTGCTCGCGCCAGCTCATGAGCCGGCTCAAGTGTTGGTCGCTGTACAGCCAGGTAAGCCGCAGGCGCTCCATGTAATTGGCCGCCACTTCGTGCTGTTCGGCACCGAGCGCCTGGTCTATCGCCTCGTTGAGATGGCCGACGACACTCAGCACCCGACAGGCGCGCAGGCGCAGCCGACTCAGTTCGGCGGCAGTCAGCTGCTCGTGCAGCGCCAGCGCCACGACCGGCCGCATCCGGTACCAGCCGTTTGGCTGATCGAGCGCAAGGAAGAACACGTCGCGTTGCAACAGACGCCTGAACAGCGCCCCGCCATCCTGCTCCTCCCACAACTGGGCACAGAACTCTGCGGAAAACCTGGACAGGTGGCTCAAGCCGTAGAGGACTCCGCGCTCGTCGTCATTCAGATCCGACAACAGCTCGTGCTCCAGATACCGGCGCAGCCACGATAAGGCGTTTGGCCCTGCCCTCTCCCCATGTGGCGGATCCGACAGCAATAAGCGCAGTGCGGCGCACCAGCCAGCAGTCTGCTGCCACAGCTCCTCGCGTCGGCCAGCCTCCGCCTCGGGCGCCAGCTGTTCGATCAGGGCGTCGCACTCGTCACGGGAAAATGCGAGCTGTTGGTGGTTCAGCTCCAGCAACTCACCCATGAGTTTGAGTCGCGACAGGTTCCAATGCGGGCGCTGCCGACAACTGACCAGCAGCTGCAGCTGGCTCGACGGCAGCGCCAGGAGCTGGTCGAACCAGTCGCTCAGCTCGCCCGCCATTTCGCCGGGCAGATCATCCAGCACCAGCCAGATCGGCTCCTCGCAGGATTCGAAGAATTTCAGCAGCGCTTGAGCAGGCTCGGTGTGTCCAGTCGCGAGCCCAAGCCCAGTCATCAACCTGGTGGCCAGCTCATGCAGCGACTGCTGCCGCCCACCGATACTCAGCCAAACCACACGCCCGCCCTGTACCCGCTGCTGCACAAACTCGCTCAACAGCACGGTCTTGCCAAAGCCGGCCGGCGCGCACAGCACGCGCAGGCGTTCCTTGCCGCCTTGCATGAGATCGAGCAGGCGTTGGCGCGACAGGTGTGCAACCGGCAGGAGCGGAACATGCACTAGCGGAACATGCACTAGGTTGTTGTGAACCTGGAACAGATTCGAACCAAGACCCATGGCGGACCTCGCTCAAAGCGTCTGATGAAACGGATGATCCAGCCGTAACTGATGTGGCATGGCGATGCGCGCAGGTCAGCTTCGCTGGAGTTGAGCCATGGTTGAACAGGCCGAGTCCAACGGCACCACCCGCGTCAGGTGGTGGGTGGCGTGCCGCAATGGCGCAGCACGCCAGGGAAGTGAGTAGGCGAATGGGAAAGGAGTCGCTGCGTGGAGGCTCCGGGATGCAACCAGAGCCCCCAGCGCGACTAAGTGTGAGGGGCGACACGCACAACGCCCTGCAGGCAGGGCGTTGTGTCGTTTACTGCGGATGGACTCAGCGAATACCGGCGTTACGCAGTGCCGCCGGGGTGAAGTCCGACAGGCTGGCGGTGTTACCGTACAACACCCCGTGTTTGGACTCGTTGAGCAAGTTCAAGACGATGTAGCGCCCGGCGATCAGGTCATAAATCCCCTGCATCGCGTTCGTGGCGAGGCCTTGCTGGTAATCGTTGAACGCATAACCCTCACCGACCCGCCACAGCTGGCCACGGCCGTCGTAGTGATCGACCTCAACCAGTTGCCAGGTGTCCTCGTCGAAGTACATGTCGCGCTTGGCGTAGATATGCCGCTGGCCCGCCTTCAGGGTGGCTTCGACCTGCCAGACACGGTGCAGTTCGTAGCGCGTCAGGTCCTGATTGATATGCCCAGGTTTGATGATGTCGTCGTACTTGAGCTTGGGCGACTGCAGCCGGTAGTTGTTGTAGGGGATATACATCTCCTTCTTGCCGACCAGCTTCCAGTCATAGCGATCCGGCGCGCCATTGAACAAGTCGCCGTTGTCGGAGGTGCGCATGCCGTCGGCCGCGGTGCCTGGGCCGTCGTAGGCGACCTGCGGGGCGCGGCGCACGCGACGCTGACCGGCGTTATAGATCCACGCCATGCGCGGCTCGTTGACCTGATCGATGGTTTCGTGGACCAGCAGCACGTTGCCGGCCAGACGCGCCGGCGAGATCACTCGCTGCTTGTAGTAGAAGATGACGTTCTGGGTCTTCTCCTTGTCCACCCCCTGCATGTTTTGCGGGGAGGCCATTTCATCTTCGAAGGTGACAGTGCTGTAGGAACCGTTGGCCTGCGGGACTATCTGGGCGCTAGAGCGTTGGAAATTCTTCCCACGGTAACGGGTGGTGTGGTTCCACAGCACTTCGACGCCGCTTTTCGGAATCGGGAAGGGGTAGTAATGCGTCTCGGCGAAGTTGCTCAGGCCGTTACCGTCGTTGATCAGCTGGGTGGTTACCGCGCTCTTCTTCGCCACCTCGTAGATTTCCTGCGGCGCCGAAGCGCTGCGATGGCTCTTGTACACCGGGATCTTGTAGCTGTCCGGATAGCGCTTGAACATGGCCAGCTGGCCCGGGGTCAGCTTGTCTTTGTACTGCTCGGCATTGGCTGCGGTAATGGTGAACAGCGGCTGTTCACCCGCGAACGGGTCGCCGAAGAAGCCATTTTCCACCGGCGCAGCGTCCGATTTCAGGCCACCGGTCCAGGCCGGGATGCTGCCATCGGCGTTGCCGGCCTTTTCCCCACCCAGCGGGGTCAGGGTAGTACCCAGTTGCGCCGCTTCCTGCTCGGAAATGGCTGCCATCACGCTGCTGGTCAGTAGGGTCAGCGCCAGGGCGCCCATTTGCATCATGGTTTTGGTTTTCATGCTGTATTTCCTCTGCCTGACGGCCGTCAGAAGTTCACGCCGAAGCTGAGCGCGACGAAATCGCGGTCGGTGTTAGTGTTGAAGTCGCCACCAAAGAAGTCGGTGTAACTCAGGCTGGCGGTATAGGTATTGCTGTAGTCGGCGTCGAGACCGACGCTGACCGCCTTGTTGCCTTCCTCGAAGTTCGGCCCGAAGCCATCGACGTCATGCTGCCAAGCCAGGCTCGGCGACAGGTTGATGCCGGCGAAGACGTTGGGATAGTCCAGCTTGGCGCGGGCACGGTAGCCCCAGGAACTGCTGGTGTAGAAACCGTCGTCGTTACACTCCTGCGCCGGGTTGCTCGCGGCGGGCGTCCCCACGCCGGTGCCTCGGCAAGACGCCAGGCCGGCAGCCCCCGGAAGAATGCCGGAGCCAAAACCCGGGCTGCGGCCGAAGCGCAGATCGGTGCCATCCGCCTTACCCAGGCCGTTGATGTGGTTGTAACCGACCTCGCCGACCAGGGTCAGGCGGCTGGCGCCCATGACCTGGTCGAAGAACTGGGTGGCGGTGACCTGCGCCTGAGTGACCGGCATGCGCTTGTAGCCATTGATGACACCGCCAGCGGGGACGCTCGAGGAGAAGCCGGTGGTGATCAGCGGCGAAAGCGGGCTGCCAAGCGTGCCATTCAGCAGGTCCGCGGTATTGAGTTGCAGCGGCATGTTCGGCCGGTAGCTGACTTCACCGCCCAGCGAGGTGCCGCCCAGGTTGGTCTGGAAGCTCAGGCCGTAGAGGCGGACATCTTCGGGGTAGTCGATGAAATAGCGCGCGTTGCGCGGCACATTCAGCGCGCTCGGAGGCGTCCCTGCCCCGGTGGTGCGTACCGTGCTGAGGTACGGGCTGCGGCTGTGGTAGTTCAACGCGTAGGCGCCGAACTCGGTGTCGTTCAGCTCCGGCACGAACCAGCGCAGGGCCACGCCATACTGGCCGCCATCACTGGCCTCATTGTCCTCAAGACGCGGAATGAAGACGTTGGTATTGGCATCCGGCGCACCCTTGTTGTCCGACACCCCCGGCGGCAGATCGAGGCCAGCCACTACCAGGCGGTCGTTACAACCTTTAGGCTCACCATCGTTGCCGAAGAAGGTGCCGCAGTTATCGACGACGGTATTGTCCCATGCGAGCTGGTAGAAGGCTTCGGCGTTGAGGTTCTCGGTCAGTCCCTGCGATAGGTAGAACATGTTGACCGGAATCAGGCCTTCCTTGATCTCAGCCCCTGGACGACGCAGGGC
>JBOICE010000166.1:0-20077 GCA_050739815.1 Pseudomonas sp.
CGCATCCCTTATAGTGCAAGGCCGGACGGCAACCCTGGAGCAGGGCTGCGGTCGAACACCCGAATTCGATGATTTGAAGGACATGGCCATGCTGAACTGGAAGAACCGCGCAGGCAGCTTGCGCGACAGTGTCGATGACTCGGTGGACGATGTGCGCAGCTACTTTGGCGGCCTCTGGGTTAGCCGGGCGTTGGGCGCACTGCTGGGCCTCTATCTGCTCGTGGCGCTGGTGGTCGGTTGGTATTGGAGCCAGGAGCCCGAGTTGTTCCCGGTTCAGCAGAATGCCCAAGCTGCCGCCGAAAAGGCGCAGCGCAAACTGGTCAGTGGTTACACCACGGTGGAAACCTTGAAAACGGTCGTCGGCACCCTGCTCGATAAGCCGGGCGGCTACCTTTCCAACGACCTCGCCCCACCGGGGTTGTGGCTGGACAACATGCCGAGCTGGGAATACGGCGTGCTGGTGCAGGTCCGTGACCTGTCGCGGGCGCTGCGCAAAGACTTCGCCCGCTCGCAGACACAGTCCACCGAAGACCCGGACCTGGCCAAAGCCGAGCCGCGTTTCAACTTCGATAATAAAAGCTGGGCACTGCCCGAGAGCGAGGCGGAATACCGCGAGGGGATCAAGTCGCTCGATCGTTACCTGGTGCGCCTGGCTGACCCGAGCCAGCCGAATGCGCAGTTCTACACCCGTGCCGACAACCTGAATAACTGGCTGGGCGATACCGCCACGCGCCTGGGCTCCTTGTCGCAGCGCCTATCCGCCAGCGTTGGCCAGGTCCGCCTGAATACCGCGCTCAAGGAAAATGCTGCGCTGGTGGCTGCCGGTGGTGCGCCGGCAGTCAGCGAAGAAGTCTATGAAACCCCGTGGCTGCAGATCGACAACGTGTTCTACGAGGCGCGCGGTCAGGCCTGGGCGTTGTCGCACCTGCTGCGGGCGATCGAAGTGGACTTCGCCGATGTGCTGGCGAAAAAGAACGCCGCGGTAAGCGTGCGCCAGATCATCCGCGAGCTGGAGGCTTCGCAGGAGCCGCTCTGGAGCCCGATGATCCTCAATGGCAGCGGTTACGGCGTGTTGGCGAACCATTCGTTGGTGATGGCCAACTACATCTCGCGGGCCAACGCCGCCATCATCGACCTGCGTCAGTTGCTGAGCCAGGGCTGATCGATGGACGTTTCACCCAAAGAGGCGGCCCATCGGGCCGCCTCCGACGCAGAACGGATCGCCTGGGTCGATGAGGCGGATCGGCTCATTGGCGGCATACCACGCATGGCCCTGCGCGAGCGCGGGCTGATCGGCCGCGGCACCTTTATTCTCTTGTTCAACTCGGCCGGCGAGCTTTGCGTGCATCGGCGCACGCTGAGCAAGGCGCTGTATCCCGGTTACTGGGATGTGGCCGCTGGTGGCATGGTGCTGGAGGGCGAGAGTTATGCCGAGTCCGCGGCCCGTGAGCTGGAAGAGGAACTGGGGATCGCCGGAGTGCCCTTGCGCGAGCACGAGCATTTCTTTTTCGATCAGCCGGACAACCGCCTCTGGTGCGCGGTGTTTTCCGCGGTCTCCGATGCGCCGTTACGGCTACAGCCGGAAGAGGTGCTGGAGGCTCGCTTCATGTCAGTCGAGGCCGCGTTGGCCGAGGCGCAAGACAAGCCTTTCTGTCCCGACTCCCTGGCTGCCTTGCAGCGCTATCTGGCCTAGAGTGGAAGCGGCAAGGCCTCTGTTAGCGCTAACCACAGGTATTGGCTCATCGGGTGATGAATAGGGCGCCATCCACCCGGCGTTGTCCGGCGAAAACCGGGCAAGTCGCTAATCCGCCGATTAATGGCGCAATTTCGCTATTAGCAACGGTGGTTTTTGCCGGTACACTGCGCGGCCTTTCAAGCCTGAGCCTCCCGGCCCAGGTGCGCTGCCCCTGCCAGAGTGGGGCTTCGCGGCTGACCATCGTCAGCCAGTCGCTTTCAGGTCTATGTCGATAATCAACTGCTGAGATAGACCCTTCTGACCCCTACGAGGATAGCCCGGTGGTCAAGAAAGCTTCGTCCTTTGCCGCCCTTGGCGGTTTGGTGTTTTCCACCGATGCAGGCCGGCATTGCCCGGACTGCAGCCAGCCGGTGGATGCCTGTATCTGCAAGCAGAGTGTCATCCCCGCCGGGGATGGGATCGTCCGTGTGCGCCGCGAAACCAAAGGTCGCGGTGGCAAAACGGTGACCACCGTGAGCGGTGTGCCGCTGGCCGAAGAGCCGCTCAAGGAGCTGGCCAGCCAGCTCAAACGGCGCTGCGGCTGCGGTGGTTCGCTGAAGGACGGGATCATCGAGATTCAGGGTGACCACGTACAACTGCTGCTGGATGAGCTGATCAAACACGGCTTCAAAGCGAAGAAATCTGGCGGCTAGCCCGACAGTTTCTAAACTTCTGCTTTGGGTCGTCGGTCAACACCCCCAGCAATCGTCATTTCCAATGCTTATTCTGCTTCGATCCGGCGTGGTCGGAGCCTTTGATTTCTTGATAGAAGGGGACCTCGATGTCCGTACGACGCACACGTAAAGATGACGGCAGCCAGTGGACCGTAGCGGACAGCCGTAGCGTCTACGGCATTCGCCATTGGGGCGCCGGCTATTTCGCGATTAACGACGCGGGTCGTGTCGAAGTCCGCCCGAGCGGCCCGCAGAGCGCGCCGATCGACCTGTTCGCGCAGCTCGATGACCTGCGCAGCAGCGGCTTGTCGCTGCCCTTGCTGGTGCGCTTCCCAGACATTCTGCAAGACCGCGTGCGCCAACTGACCGGTGCCTTCGACGCCAATATTGCTCGCCTCGAGTACCAGAGCCGCTACACCGCGCTGTACCCGATCAAGGTCAACCAGCAGGAAGCGGTGGTGGAAAACATCATCGCCACCCAGAACGTCTCCATCGGCCTGGAAGCCGGTTCCAAGCCTGAGCTGCTGGCCGTGCTAGCGCTGGCGCCCAAGGGCGGCACCATCGTCTGCAATGGTTACAAAGACCGCGAGTTCATTCGCCTGGCGCTGATGGGGCAGAAGCTCGGCCACAACGTCTTTATCGTCATCGAGAAAGAATCCGAAGTGCAGTTGGTGATCGAAGAGGCGGCCGAGTTGAAGGTCGCTCCGCAGGTCGGCCTGCGCGTGCGCCTGTCTTCCCTGGCCTCGAGCAAATGGGCCGATACCGGCGGCGAGAAGTCCAAGTTCGGCCTGTCGGCGGCGCAGCTGCTCTCGGTGGTCGAGCGATTCCGCAAGGCGGGCCTGGATCAAGGCATCCGCCTGCTGCACTTCCACATGGGTTCGCAGATCGCCAACCTCGCCGATTACCAGCACGGTTTCAAAGAAGCCATCCGCTACTACGGCGAACTGCGTGGCCTGGGCTTGCCGGTCGACCATATCGATGTTGGCGGTGGCTTGGGCGTCGACTACGACGGCACCCACTCGCGCAATGCCAGCTCGATCAACTACGACATGGATGACTACGCCGGTGTAGTGGTCGGCATGCTGAAGGAGTTCTGCGACGCGCAAGAGCTGCCGCATCCGCACATCTTCTCCGAGAGCGGCCGTGCGCTGACCGCGCACCACGCCATGTTGGTGGTGCAGGTGACCGACGTCGAGAAACACAACGACGAAGTGCCGGTCATCGAGGACAAAGAAAGCCTGCCGGAAACCGTGCAGTGGCTGGTCGACCTGCTTGGCCCGACCGATCTCGAAATGGTCACCGAAACCTATTGGCGCGCCACTCACTACATGAGTGACATCGCTACCCAATACGCCGAAGGCAAGCTCAGCCTGCCGCAGAAGGCGCTGGCCGAGCAGTGCTACTTCGCCGTCTGCCGGCGCCTGCACAACTCGCTGAAGGCCCGTCAGCGTTCGCATCGTCAGGTGCTGGACGAGCTGAACGACAAGCTCGCCGACAAGTACATCTGCAACTTCTCGGTGTTCCAGAGCCTGCCGGACACCTGGGCCATCGGTCAGGTGCTGCCGATTCTGCCGCTGCACCGTCTCGATGAAGAGCCGTTGCGGCGTGCCGTGCTGCAAGACCTGACCTGCGACTCGGACGGCAAGATCAAGCAGTACGTCGACGAACAGAGCATCGAAACCAGCCTGCCGGTGCATGAAGTGCGCGAGGGCGAAGACTACCTGTTGGGCATCTTCCTGGTTGGCGCCTACCAGGAAATTCTCGGTGACATGCACAACCTGTTCGGTGACACCGACTCGGTGAATATCTACCAGAACCCGGACGGCAGCGCTTACCACGCGGGGATCGAAACCCACGACACCATCGAGGACATGCTGCGCTACGTGCACCTGTCGCCGGAAGAGTTGATGACCCATTACCGCGACAAGGTCGCCAGCGCCAAAATCAGCGCCAGAGAACGCACACAGTTCCTCGACGCCCTGCGCCTGGGGCTGACCCGTTCGTCGTACCTGTCGTCTTGATGTTGTCTGCGTGAAAAAGCCCGGCCTTGGCCGGGCTTTTTTATGCGTGTTGGTTTCGGCAACGGGGGGCGGGGGATTTTCCAGAGGCCCGCCGCTAGCCCAGATGCGTATGCCGCTCACTGCTGGTTTCAGTTTCCATCGACGCCAAACCGCGCAGGATGCCGCAGCTGTCGGGCGCCTGCTCGGTTTGGCATTGTTGCCGAAGGTCACTGAGTTGCCGTTTCAGCTGTAGCAGTTCTTCGATGCGGGCATCGACATGACCTATGTGTTTGTCCAGCAGGGTATTGACGGCCCCGCAACCGTCAGCCGGCAAATCCATTACGGCCAATAAGGCTCGAATTTCCTCATGGGTCATATCGAGCGCGCGGCAGTTGCGGATGAAACGTAACCGCTCGAGGTGCGCGGCGTGGTAGCTGCGGTAATTGCTGCCGGTTCTTTCTGTCTCGGGTAAAAGCCCTTCTTTCTCGTAGAAGCGGACGGTTTCCGTCGTGCATTTCGCTGCGTTAGCAAGTTCGCCGATCTTCATGGGCATCTCCGCAAAAGGCCTTGACCCTGTAGTCACTTCAAGGTGTTCACTGCAGCATAAACCTACTGAGGAATTCAACATGACCGATTGTCGCGAGCAAGAGCCGGAGCATGGGCATGGGCGTGCTGAGCATCCGCATGATCACGACCATGGCGGCGCGGGCAGGCAGCATCGCCACCCCAGCGCTGTCACGGCGCCTGCCCACCTGCATGAGCAGGCTGACGGACACTGTTGTTCCACCGCCCCGCTGTCATTGCCTGGCTTGGCCGCACAGGAAGTGCTGGCCGACGGTACCCGCACCGCCATCCGCATCATGCAGATGGATTGCCCCACCGAGGAGGCGTTGATCCGCAAGAGGCTGGGTGGCATGCCGTCGGTCAAGAGCATGGAGTTCAATCTGATGCAGCGCGTGCTGACCGTGGTTCATGCACCGAACGCCCTGGAAGCGATTTTGGCCGCCGTGCGCTCGCTCGGCTTCCAGCCGGAAGTGCCGGACGCCGGCGGCCAACTCGCCGCCACTGAGGAACCGAAGAAGCCCTGGTGGCCGCTGGCCTTGGCTGGCCTTGCCGCGGTCGCGGCGGAGGCCGCGGGCTGGATGGGTCTGCCTGACGAGCTGTCCGCCGCACTGGCCATTCTGGCCGTCGTCGCCTGCGGCCTGACGACCTACAAGAAGGGTTGGCTGGCCATTCGCAACGGCAACCTGAACATCAACGCGTTGATGAGCATTGCCGTGACCGGCGCCATGGTTCTGGGCCAGTGGCCGGAGGCGGCGATGGTCATGGTCTTGTTCACGATCGCCGAACTGATCGAGGTCAAGTCGCTCGATCGCGCCCGCAGCGCGATCAAGGGCTTGATGCAACTGGCCCCGGAGCGGGCCAGCGTGCAGCAGGCCGATGGCAGCTGGCTGGAAGTGGAAGCCAAGGCCGTCACGCTGGGCAGCGTGGTTCGGGTCAAACCCGGCGAGCGGATTGGCTTGGACGGTGAGATCGTGCGTGGCAGCTCGACGGTGAACCAGGCGCCGATCACCGGAGAAAGCCTGCCGGTGGACAAGGCCGAAGGCGATCCCGTGTTCGCCGCAACGATCAACGGGTCCGGCTCCTTTGACTACCGGGTGACGGCGGCGGCGAGCGACACCACCCTCGCCCGCATCATCCATGCGATCGAGCAAGCGCAAGGAGCGAAAGCACCGACGCAGCGCTTTGTCGATCAATTCGCCCGCGTCTATACACCAGTCGTTTTCGCGATCGCGCTAGCCGTGGCTATTCTGCCGCCGTTGCTCATGGGCGGCATTTGGCACGACTGGGTCTACAAGGCATTGGTGTTGTTGGTGATCGCGTGCCCGTGCGCACTGGTGATCTCGACGCCGGTGACGATCGTCAGCGGCCTGGCCGCCGCCGCCCGGCACGGAATCCTGATCAAGGGCGGCGTCTATCTGGAAGAAGGTCGCAAGCTGGCGTGGCTGGCGCTCGACAAGACCGGCACCATCACTCATGGCAAGCCGCTGCAGACCGATTTCGAACTCTGCGCCGAGGTGGATGCCGAGCGCTGCCGCCGCTTGGCTGCCAGCCTGGGCGGTCGCTCCGATCATCCGGTGTCGCAAGCCGTCGCCAAAGCCGCAGACATCGCCGGCAGGGGGCGCGAGAACGTCGAAGCGTTCGAGGCCCTGCTCGGTCGGGGCGTGCGCGGGGTGATCGACGGCAAGAGCTATGCCCTTGGCAACCATCGCCTGGTGGAGGAGTTGGGGCGTTGCTCCAAGGCGCTCGAAGCCCGTCTCGATGTGTTGGAACGGCAGGGTAAAACGGTGGTGATGCTGATCGACGATCAGCAGGTCCTGGCTTTGTTCGCCGTGGCCGATACGCTGAAGGACAGCAGCCGGGCCGCCATCGCCGATCTGCACAGGCTGGGGATCAAAACCCTGATGTTGACCGGAGATAATCCGCACACCGCCGAAGCGATTGCGGGGCAAGTCGGGATCGACCAGGCGCGTGGCAACCAGTTGCCCGAAGACAAGTTGCACGCCGTGGCGATGTTTGCCGCCGAAGGCGTGGTGGGCATGGTCGGTGACGGCATCAACGATGCACCGGCCTTGGCGCGCGCCAACATCGGTTTCGCCATGGGAGCCCTGGGGACCGACACCGCGATCGAAACGGCCGATGTCGCCTTGATGGATGACGATTTGCGCAAGATCCCGGTCTTCGTTCGGTTGTCGCACGCCACGCACTCGGTGCTCGTCCAGAACATAGTCCTGGCCCTTGGCATCAAGGCCGTGTTTTTGCTGCTCACCCTGTTGGGCGTGGGCACCATGTGGATGGCGGTGTTCGCCGATGTGGGCGCCAGCCTGCTGGTGGTCGGTAACGGGCTGAGGTTGCTGCGCAAGTAACCGCTGCCCGTTGGGTGTCTCCGGGAGGGCGCCACGGCTGGCGGGTCAGCTCATTGTTCGGCGCCCGTGAGCGAGCGGCGCTGGCTTGGCCGGATCGCTGACCCTGATTGACCTATCGGCCAATCACCCCATAACCACGGGCCATCAGCGCCGCCAAGAGCGGGATGATCAGCAGCAGCAACAGTTCGAGACGAATACTCATGATCGTCAGCTTGGCCTGCCGTGGGCTGACTTGCGGCACTTCACCGGCCTTCAGGGCATTGCGCCAGTTGAGGAAGGTGAAGGTCGGCAGAACCGACACCAGGCCGACCAGAATGAACAACCCCAACTTGGCGTGGAACAGGCTGTTGTGCAGGTAATAGGCCAGGCCTTTGCCGTACCAGACGACCCGCGCCGCGCCGGTGGCCAGCACCAGGCCGGCCGTCAGGCCGTAGGCCATATCCACTCGGACCAGGCTGCGCGCGCGCTGCAGATCCAGGGGCAGTTTGAACAGCCGGTGTTCGAGAACCAGCAGGGCGAACAGCAGAAATATCGACAGGTAGTGCAGGTAGGCGGCGATGGCTTCGGCCATGGGGATTCCTTTCGGGTCAGTGGTCGAGTTGTTTTTAGCTTCTGTACGTAAAGTGCCTGCGCTCGGCGACTTTTCGTACAGAACCTAGTTATTCGGCAGATCCGCCGCGTATTCCACCCGGTTGCGGCCATTGCCTTTGGCCTTGTACAACGCTTGGTCGGCGCGCTCCAGGGTGTCGCTCAGGTCTTCATCTGTCTTTGCCAGCGCGCAGCCGATGCTGATGCTCAGGTCGAGCTCAACGTCGCCGACGGCGATCGGCGTCGCGGCGATGGCGCTGCGGATACGTTCGGCTATCTGCAACAGCTCCTGCCGGTCATGTACCGGCGTCAATACCACGAACTCCTCGCCACCGCTGCGTGTCACCACATCCAGCGGGCGCACAGCCGCGGCGATGCGTCGGGCGCTTTCCCACAGGGTCCGGTCGCCTGCGGCATGGCCGTGAGTGTCGTTCACCTGTTTGAAGTGGTCGAGATCGCAAAACAGCAAACCGAGTAGCAGGCCACGTTCTTGCGCCAGTTTCTGCTCGCGTGGCAGGAAGTGGTTGAGGCCGGCACGGTTCCATAACTGGGTCAACGGGTCGAGCATGGCTTTGCGCTCCTCGCGGCTGAGGGCGGCACGCAGTTGCGCGGTCTGCTGGTTGACGTGGCGCAGCTTGAGGTAGCCCTCGACCAGTGTAGCCATGTCTATCAGCAGGCGGACTTTCTTGCCGCTCAGGTGTTTGGGTTTGGAGTGAATCAGGCACAGGGTGCCGAGCGCCTGTGCGTCCTGGGAAAACAACGGCTGGCCGGCGTAGAAGCGCAGGAACGGCGGGCCGGTGACCACCGGATTGTCGCTGAAGCGCGAATCTGCCTGGGCGTCTGCAACGATAAAGGGCCCGTTGCCGAGGATCGCATGGCCGCAGAAGGATACCGTCCGTGGCGTTTCCGCTACGTCCAGGCCAAGACGCGCCTTGAACCATTGGCGGTCGCGGTCGACCAGGCTGACGAGCACGGTCTCCACCTCGAATAACTCGCGCACCACCCGCACCAGCACATCCAAATAAGGATCGGCGGGCGTATCGACGAGCTCCTGATTGTCCAGCACCTGTTGGCGGAATACCTCATTGCCGGGTAACTCAGGGCTGAGCATCTGCAGTTCCTTGGGAGCTGGAAGAGCCAAACCACAAATTGTGGCGGGTCAGGTGGTAAGCATAGACGCCCAAACTAAGGCTTCGCAGCAGCATGAAACACAGAAATGCCAGCCACAGTCCATGGTTGCCCAAGCCTTGCAGGCTCCAGGCGAGGGGTATGGCCAGCAGCACGCTAAGCAGCATGGCGTTGCGCATTTCCCGCGCACGGGTGGCACCAATAAACAGGCCGTCGAGCAAATAACTCCACACCGCAACCAGCGGCAGCAGCGCGAGGTAGGGCAGGTAGATCTGCGCGGTGGCGCGCACCGTGGGAATGTCGCTTTGCAGCTGCACAAACAGCGGGCCGGCGAGCAGGAAAAACAGCGCAAAACCCAGGCTGGCCAGCAACGACCAGCCACCGGCCACCACCAGGGAACGGCGCATCGAGGTGCGATCACGGGCGCCAATCGCATGGCCGCAGAGTGCTTCCACGGCATGTGCCAAACCGTCGAGGGCATGCGCGGTGAGCAGCAAACCGTTGAGCAGCAGCGCATTGGCGGCGACAGTCGAGTCCCCCAGGCGCGTGCCTTGCACTGTGATCAGCAAGAACACCAACTCCAGCGCCAGGGTGCGGATGAAGATGTCGCGGTTCACCGCCAACAGCGGTCGCCAGTTCAGCCAGCGGCGCAGTGCGGCCCAGTCGACTTGGCCGGGGTACTTGCGCAAGGCCTTGCGCGTCAGCGCCAGGCCGAGCAGGGCGCCGCTCCACTCGGCCAACACCGAGGCACGCGCAGCGCCGATCACGCCCCAATCCAGGCCAAGGACGAACCACAAAGCCAGCGCCACATTGATCAGGTTGGTCGTCAGCAAAATCGCCAGCGGCGCGCGTGCGTTCTGCGTGCCGAGAAACCAACCGACCAGTGCGTAGTTGGCCAGCGCAGCGGGCAGGCCGAACAGGCGGGTGGCGAGAAAGTCGCGGGTCAGTTGATTGAGCTCCGCCGAGGGTTGCATCAGGCCCAGGGCCGCGCCGCTAAAAGGCACCGCGAGCCCCCCCAGCAACAACGCCAGCCCCAGCGCCAGTAACAGACCCTGGCACAGCACCTGGCGCAGCGCGCCGCCATCCCCGCGCCCGGCGGCCTGGGCGGCGAAGCCGGTGCTACCCATGCGCAGAAAACCCATGGCCCAGACCAACAAGGTGTACAGGCTACCGCCCACCGCAACCGCGGCCAGTTGATAAGCATGGGGCAAATGCCCGACCACGGCGCTGTCGACCAAGGCCACCAACGGCACCGAAAGATTGGACAGCATCATCGGCGCAGCCAGCGCCCAGACTCGTCTGTGGGTCGGTTTGTGTTGCCAGGCATCGCGCAGCATAAGGTGGCTCCTGAGGACTCAGCATTATAGGGGCGGCCTGTTGCAGCGTGCGTGGGCATGCACAGCCGGAGTGGTTGTCTGGTGGAAAACCGCTGCGCGGATTTTTCAGCCTACGCAGGCCATGAATCTGCGTAGGCTGGATAACGCTCTTCTTATTCCGCCTGTGCGCCAGTTAACCGGCATCGGCGATGCTGCTCGGCTATAGTTCTCGGCTTCCGTTACCCCCGAAAGATCGGAGCATTAAATGCCGAAGAAAGGATTACTTCTGGCCCTTGTCCTGAGCCTGCTCGGCGCTTGCGATTCCTCCACCCCAGAGCAGCCTGCCGCAACCGCGGCGCCGCCCAGCAGCGAACAGGCCAAGCCAAAGCCGGAGGTGGATCTGCCCACCTTGGCCAAGCGTTACGCCGATCGTGAGTTGACGGTGGTGGACGTCTCCGAAGTTCAGCTCGACGGTGCCAGCGCGCTGTCGGTGAGCTTCGCCATACCGCTCGATCCCGAGCAGAAATTCGCCGACAAATTGCACCTCGTCGACAGCAAAACCGGCAAGGTCGATGGCGCCTGGGAGCTTTCCGACAACCTCATGGAGCTGCGCCTGCGCCACCTGGAGCCCAAGCGCAAACTGGTGCTCAGTGTAGACGCCGGCCTGCGCGCGGTGAACAACGCCACGCTCGCCGCGGATTACACCAGCCAGTTGGAAACCCGCGATCTGGAGGCCAGCATCGGCTTCGCCAGCCGTGGCTCGCTCTTGCCGACCCGTTTGGCCGAAGGCCTGCCGGTGCTCACCCTCAACGTCGACAAGGTCAACGTCGAGTTCTTCCGGATCAAACCGCAAGCCCTGCCGGCGTTTCTCACTCAGTGGGGGCGCAATACCAGCATAGGTACCTGGGAAGCTCGCGAGCTATTGCCGATGGCGGAGCTGGTCTACGGCGGCCGTTTCGACCTGAACCCCGCGCGCAACACCCGCGAAACTCTGCTGCTGCCGATTGCCGGGCTGGAGCCGTTGAAACAGCCGGGCGTCTACCTGGCGATCATGCGCGGCGCCGGCACCTACAACTATTCACAGCCCGCCACGCTCTTCACCCTCAGTGATATCGGCCTGTCGGCGCACCGCTACCAGGATCGCCTCGACGTCTTCACCCAAGCCCTGGAAGGCGGCAAAGCGCTGACGGGCGTCGAGCTGGAACTGCTGGATGGCTCCGGGCGCACGCTCGCCACCGGCCAGACCGATGGCGCCGGCCACGCCGAGCTGCCACTCACAGCCAAGGCCGAGGTGCTGCTGGCCCGCCAGGGTGAACAAACCAGCCTGCTGCGGCTGAACGCAGCGGCGCTGGATTTGGCCGAGTTCGAGATCTCCGGGCCGCAAGCGCACCCGCTGCAATTCTTCGTGTTCGGCCCGCGGGATCTCTACCGCCCCGGCGAAACCGTGCTGCTCAATGCCTTGCTGCGCGATGCCGATGGCCGCGCGGTTAAAACCCAGCCGGTCAGCGTTGAAGTGCGCCGCCCGGACGAACAAGTCAGCCGCAAATTCGTCTGGGAGGCAGACGCTTCCGGCCTCTATCAATACCAACTGCAACTCGCCGGCGAAGCCCCCACCGGACGCTGGCAGCTGCTGTTCGATCTCGGCGACGGCAAACCGCAGCTGTATGAGTTCCTGGTCGAAGACTTCCTGCCCGAGCGCCTGACGCTGGAACTCAAGGGCAGCGATACACCCTTCGCCCCAGCGGACAACGCCCAGTTCAGCGTTAACGGCCGCTATCTGTACGGCGCGCCGGCAGCGGGCAATCGCCTGACCGGGCAACTCTATGTACGGCCCCTGCGTGAAGCGGTCGAGGCACTGCCGGGTTACCAGTTTGGTTCGGTGACCGAAGAGGAGCTGAGCCAGGATATCGAGCTGGACGAAAGCGTTCTGGACGCCAATGGCGAAGCCACCCTGGATATCCAAAGCAAGTGGGCCGAGGCCAAGTCGCCGCTGAAATTGATCCTCCAGGCCAGCCTGCAAGAGTCCGGTGGCCGGCCGATCACCCGGCGCATCGTCCAGCCGGTTTGGCCAGCCGAGCGCCTGCCGGGCCTGCGTGGCTTGTTTGACGGCGAAGAGATCGACGCCGATGGCCTGGCCGAATTCGAGCTGCTGGTCGCCGACCCGGCCGGTAACAAGCTGGCCGCCGACAACCTCAAGGTCCGCTTGATTCGCGAGCGCCGCGACTACTACTGGAATTACTCCGAGAACGACGGCTGGAGCTACAACTACAACGAGAAGTACCTGAACCTCAGCGAAGAGACCCTCAACGTGCAAGCTGGCGGCACCGCCAAGGTCAGCTTCCCGGTCGAGTGGGGCCCCTATCGCGTCGAGCTGGAAGACCCGCAAACCGGCATCGTCAGCAGCCTGCGCTTCTGGGCCGGCTATCGCTGGCAAGACAATGCCAAAGGCGGCGCAGTGCGTCCCGACCAAGTCAAGCTGGCGCTGGATAAACCCGCCTATGTCGACGGCGACACGGCCAAAGTTACGGTTACGCCGCCCTCGGCCGGTAAAGGTTATTTGCTGGTCGAGTCGAGCAGTGGCCCGCTGTGGTGGCAGGAAATCGACGTGCCCGCCGAAGGCAAAAGCTACGCCATCCCCATCGCCAAAGACTGGGCACGGCATGACCTCTATGTCAGCGCGCTGATCATTCGCCCCGGCGAGCGCAAAGCCAATGTCACCCCCAAGCGTGCGGTCGGCCTGCTGCACCTGCCGCTGGAACGCGCGCCGCGCAAGTTGGCGCTAACGCTCAGCGCGCCGGAGAAAATACGGCCCAAACAGCCGTTGACGGTCAAGGTGTCGGCCAAGAATGCCGATGGCAGCGTGCCGAAACAGGTGCACGTGCTGGTTGCGGCGGTGGATGTCGGCATCCTCAATATCACCGAATACCCAACACCAGACCCCTACTCCAGTTTGTTCGGGCGCAAGGCTTACGGCGTTGACCAACTGGATGTCTACGGCCAACTGATCGAAGCCGGGCAGGGCCGCTTGGCCAGCCTGGCCTTCGGTGGTGACGCGGCGCTGGCCAAGGGCGGCAAACGCCCGGACACCAGCGTCACCATCGTCGCCTTGCAAAGCCAGGCGCTGAGCTTGAACGAGCAGGGCGAAGGTGAAGTCAGCCTGGATATCCCCGAGTTCAATGGAGAGCTGCGGCTGATGGCGCAAGCCTGGACGGATGAACGCTACGGCATGGCCGAGGGCAAGACCGTCGTGGCCGCACCGCTGATCGCCGAGCTGTCGGCGCCGCGCTTCTTGGCCGGTGGCGATGAAACCACGTTGGCGCTGGACCTCAGCAACCTCACCGATCAGACCCAAAGGCTCGATGTGCAACTGAGCAGCGAGGGCCAGTTGGACTTGGCGCAAAGCGCGGGCGGGCAAGTGGCGCCGGTGCAATTGACTAAGGGCCAGCGCATCACCCTGCGCATTCCGGTACGGGCGCTGGGCGGTTACGGGCAAGGGCGTTTCAAAGTCACGGTGCAGGGTTTGGAGCTGCCCGGTGAAAGCCTGCCGCCCTTTACCCGCGAGTGGACGCTGGGCATTCGCCCGGCTTACCCGGCGCTGGTCAAACAGTTTCGCGCGGTGCTCAAGGGTGAAACCTGGAGCCTGCCGGCAGGCGTGCTCGACGCCTTCGAGCCGGCTGGCCGGGAAGCTTTGCTGGCACTCTCGAGTCGTCCGCCGCTCAACCTCGGCGAGCAGATTCGCGCGCTCAAGGCCTACCCCTACGGGTGCCTGGAGCAAACCACCAGTGGCCTCTACCCGTCGCTGTACGCCGACGCCGCCAGCCTCAAACGCCTCGGCCTGAAAGGCGAGCCGGATGAGCAGCGACGCCGGTCGATCGAGCTGGGCATCGAACGCCTGCTCGGCATGCAGCGCTATAACGGCAGCTTCGGCCTATGGGGTTCCGACGGCGATGAGGAATATTGGCTCAGCGCCTACGTTACCGACTTCCTCCTGCGGGCCCGCGAGCAAGGTTTCGCCGTACCGCCAGAGGCACTGAAAAAGGCCAACGAGCGGCTGTTGCGCTACCTGCAAGAGCGCAGCCTGATCGAGGTCAGCTACAGCGAAGACGCCGACCACACCCGCTTCGCCGTACAGGCCTACGCCGGCTACGTGCTGGCGCGCAGCCAACAGGCGCCATTGGGGGCCTTGCGCACGCTGTATGAGCGGCGTGCCGACGCCCTGTCCGGCCTGCCGTTGGTGCAACTGGCGGTAGCCCTCAAACAAATGGGCGACCAACCGCGCGCCGACGATGCCCTCGCAGCGGGCCTGATGCGTGCACGAAACGCCGATGACTGGCTGGCCGACTACGGCAGCCCGCTGCGCGATCAGGCGTTGATCCTCGCCCTGCTGGAAGAGCACGACCTCGCGGCGAGCGCCCGTGAAGAGCGGCTGTTCGCCCTGGCCGATGAGCTGGCGGCCAATCAGTACCTCTCGACCCAAGAGCACAACTCGCTGTACCTGGCCGGCCGTGGTTTGCTCGCCAAGCCCGAGCGCGACTGGACGGCCGTGCTGAGTACCGCTGGTGCCGCGAGCGAGTTGAGCAGCGCCCAGCCGGCGCTCAAGCTCGAAGGGGCAGGGCTGGTCGCACCGCTGACCTTGCACAACACCGGCAGCGAACCGCTCTACCAGCAACTGACCCTCTCCGGTTATCCGCTGGCCGCTCCGCCTGCGGGTGGCGAGAACCTCAGCATCCGCCGCGAATACCTGGGCATGGACGGCGAGCCGCTGAACCTGGCGGCGCTGGAGAGTGGCGAACTGGTGCTGGTGCATCTCGCCGTGGAAGCCAAGCAGCGTGTGCCGGATGCCCTCGTGGTAGACCTGTTGCCTGCCGGCCTGGAGCTGGAAAACCAGAACCTCGCGCAGAGCGCCGCCAGCCTCGCAGACGCCAGCAGCGCGGTGAAGGAGTGGCAGCAATCCATGCAGAACGCCAACCTCAAACACCAGGAGTTTCGTGACGACCGTTACGTCGCCGCGCTGGATGTGAACAGCTACGGCGCCACCCATCTGCTCTACCTGGCCCGTGCCGTAACCCCAGGCCACTATCGCGTGCCGCCGCCGCAAGTGGAATCCATGTACCGCCCAAACTGGCGGGCATTGGGTGAAACCCCAGAGGCGCTGGAGATAAAGGGCCACTAACCACCGGCTAAACCCGCCAACAAAAAGCCTGCAGTTCGGACACCGAACTGCGGGCTTTTTATTGGCCAAGTGCCTGGTTGCGCAGGGTGGCAAAAGTGATTTAAGCGTTTTTGATGGTTTCCTCGTTTCCCCCCGGTTGCTCCTTGATGAAGCGCTCATGGCCTTAAGAGCACGGAAGAAACAATAAAGTGTCCGCTCCTCAATACCGACCCTGTGTTGCTACAGTCTGGGCCAGAAACAGCCGTTCAGAAGTGTCTATCAGGTCCGGCGGAGTTATTCAGTTGGTTGCTTAGCTACAGCATAAAAAGCCAAGTCGCTGGACTTGGCTTTTGGAGGGTTTCGGCAACTTATATCGATTCATTTTTTTAATTATTAACTTTAGTTAGTTTTGCCTGACGGCAAATTTTCTATTCATGGTAGTAATACAGCTTATTAACAATGGTCCAGCGATTATCGATTTTGAGTAGTGATAAGTAATCTGTAAATCTCATTCCGATGTAATCGTCGATTATTTTTACAGCCGCGGCATCACCCGTTATATCTATGCTTTTCATCTCCCAAAAGGGTTCTAGATTGCTTGCGGCTGAGCCTTCCGCCTTGATGGCGTTAATAAAGTCATTAAGGGATAACCACTCAAGTTCTCCATGATAGTTTCCAATGATCCGACAAGAGGGATGGAAGGCCTGCCGCAATAAAACTTCATCGGCGAATACCATACCCTCTACGTAGTTGCGGATCACAAGGTTGATGTCTGCTTTGTCTGTTGTGTGAATAGTCATTTCATTCACCCCTGACGTGCTTGGTGCTCTTGCCAGGCACCGAGTCTCGTAGATTGATTGACAGTCCCTCTGGGGGCTGACCAATCTGAAAGACTAGCACCGCATACCAGAGGTATCGGGGGGAAATCTGGACTCGCCGCTTTGATGGTTCGCGTGCTAACCCTCGCCACGGATCTGCTGCGTCCGCTGTTAACGAAAAAGGCCAGTCGCGAGACCGGCCTTTTTTCAAATAAAGCCACGCGGCTTCGGGCGCACCGGCAATCAGCACTGACTCCCGCTGAAAGCAGGCTCTAGCTGCCAGGAAGAATGGAGGTTGTTGCGCGAATGGCGAATGCGCCGCGAGCCAGCAACGATCGACATCATCCCTGAGCGCCAGCACTCCAGCAGGTCACCTCCCTTGCAGGTAAGCCGGTTTTAGCTTGTGCGCTTAATGGGGCTTGCCGTAGCGGAACGGCATGCCCGGCGTGCTGCTAGGAAATCAACGATCATTCTTGCTCGTCGAGGTGTCGGCGTTGCTCAGCCCCTTGTCGTTGTGGGTGCCGGGCGTGGTATCCGCAATAGCCGTGGCTTTCGACAGACCGCGGGTATCTTTCGAGTGGGCGACTCCCGAAGTGATCGAACCATGGCCACTGTCGTCATTGCGAGTGCTGCCATAATGGTTGCCACTCAGGCCATGGTCCCTGACCGACTTGCCGGAGTGTTCGCTGTTCAACCCTGCGCCCTTACCGTTGCTGCTATGGCTGCCAGAATGCCCCCCGGCATTGCCGCCGTGGCCCGCGCCGTTGCCACCTCCATGGCCACCGCCGCCATTACCACCTTTCGCATAGGCCGCAGTGACGAAGGACATTCCGCTGGGCAGCATCGACGCTGCAGCAAACATCATCGTGCACACGGCCACCGCCAACAGGGATTTCTTCTTGATGAGCATGATGCCTCCATAGGCGATCGACGAGATGCGGGTAAGACACCGTTCGCCGAATCTGGTTCTTGGCCAGGCGACGAATTGTCAGGCCGGTGTTCTTCGGTTTGCGCTGCCGGAACTTCCCAAGTAGCGATAAGCCAACCAAGCACGGGGATAGCCCTTTCCTAGGCAGCAAGGATATGACTAAAGCTCGTTCGGTCGAGCAACATTGCGCTGATCGCCGGTTTACCGGCACTTCTGGCCGATCCCGGTAACGGGAAAGGCAACCAGGCCCAGCAGGGTGGTGGCCATGGCTACAAGTCGCAAGACGGTTACGACGATGATGGCTGGGGTCGCGCCTTGGAAATCGATCTGGGCGGTATTCGCGTGGTTCTGACGAGTAGCCGCGATTACTGGGCTCCCGCCAAAGCGCTTGCGCCTGGCATCCAAAAGAACCTCGCGCGCGGCAAACCACTCCCGCCGGGAATTGCCAAGAAACTCGATGGCCGCCTACTCGGCCGCCTGCCGCACTATGATGGCTACGACTGGGTTCAAGCCGGGGCCGATCTGGTTTTGCTGACAGTGGCGACGGGGATCATCCATGAGGTCCTGCTCCAGCCTCTTGGTGCCGCGGCATCTCAGGATGTCGTGCGGTGGGAGATGGCTTCTGAAATATGGAGCAGTCATGAGCACCGTTTTGAGTCATTTGCTGTTTTGGGCCCACAGCATCAAGCGTCAAACGATGGTGCTGTGGTTTGCCTGTCGAAACCCTCAAACACACTTATGCCAAAGCTATTGGCGCTCTGCGTGGTGGCCTAGCAAGATGAGTCAGGTGCCGCTCACTCTTTCGGTAGAGCATGAAACCTCCCGCCTGGGGTCTTAAGGCGTTCGGCTTCTTCGGCTAACCTGATTTCTCTATCCTGCGTTTGGAGGGTTTGATGTCATTTGTAGATGCAGTGGTTGCGCAGGTACAAGTGCTTGAAGTGGCTCTTTATCATGCCTACGCCCGCATGGAGGCCAGGACAGACAGCGAGGCTCTGCATGACCTCAGGATCAATCTGCGGCGCATCAGAAGCCTACTGCGGCCATTACGCAGGATCGGCGGGGTAGCACTGCTCAATGAGGCCGCCGCCGAGGTTGGCAAGCTGACGACGCCAGTGCGTGATCTTGAGGTGTTGATCGATGAGCTCGATCAGCGGGGGCTTCCCGCGCAGGCCAAGGCCCGCAAGCTTATCTTGCATTCCAGCTATGGCAGCATCGTCGAGAGTTCAACGATCCAGCAGTTCTTTGCCCGGGTGGATGAATGGCCGTCGGCCTTTCGTGAGGCTGGGCGTGGTGGCGAGCTGCGCCAAATCAGGAAAACCATCAGCAAGCGTTTACACCAGCAGGTCAGGCGCCTGGCGGCGGCCCTGGCGGACCCGCACTATGACCGTCACCAGCTACGGATTTTGGTCAAGCGCGTACGTTACACAGCCGATGCTTATCCTGAGCTTTCGCCAATATCCGCGCAGGCAGCCGCTTCGCTCAAGGTTGTGCAGTCTGCCTTGGGCGCCTGGCATGATCATTACCAGTGGTGCCTCAGGGCCCGGCTGGAACAAGACCTGCAACCGCTACAACACCAATGGCAGGTAGCGGCTACTTCGGCGCTTATGAATGCTGAGGTAGCGCTGCTCCAGTTAGCCGGGTTGCTGGCGGAAAACTCGCAAGGGTAGAAGACGCTGCCGGGCGTGGCCGTCGGAAAAGCCCTGGGACGCGGATGAAAGCCGCGCTGCCTCCGCTCATTCGCTGGTTCCGCCAGAGCTTTGCGACGCAGAACGTCGCGGGCCTCAGCCGTTCCTGTAGGCTGGCCAAAGTGGCAACTGAGTAGGGCAGTGGCGGCACATCCACGGCTATTACTGGTCACTGCGAAGGAACTTCAGAATTGGCGGTAATCCAACCAGGTACGGACTCATCCGTTTGGAGGCATCAAGGATATGTCGAACTCTCGCACTGTCATCGCTGTTCTCACCAGCATCGCCCTGATCACTGGCTCGCCGGCGCTCTTGGCTGATCCTGGTAATGGTAAAGGGAAGCCGCATGCCAATCAGGCTCAGCAGGGAAGTAGCGCGGGCAACGATTACAAGGGGCAAGAGGGCTCCTCCGATTGGGGGCGTGGGCCGCAGATAGATATCGGCGGTATTCGCGTCATTCTGGACGGTAATCGTGAGTATTGGGGCCCCGGCCAAGCACTTCCGCCGGGTATTCAAAAGAACCTTGCCCGCGGCAAGCCGCTACCACCGGGAATCGCCAAGAAGCTCGATAGCCGTCTGCTTGGACGACTTCCTCACTACGCTGGGTATGACTGGGTACAAGCCGGTACCGATCTGATACTGGTCGCTGTCGCAACAGGGCTCATCTATGAGGTTTTGCACGACGCTCTCGACTGAGGGTTGACCGTTCATGGCGTGCGATCACGACGCTCTTGAACAGTTCGATGGCGCCGTCGTCGAGGCAGCGCCAAGCCAGTGCAGGCGCAAGCAACCGCTCAGCGGCTAGATTTGTGGATCGGCGGCATACGGGCTGGCAGCGGCTCAACTAATCTGATCGGTATGAGTTCGGGCGGGGAAGATGTCTTGGCAAGGACGCCTCTAACCCCCCGGCTCCGCTTTGTGCCGCAAGGGCCAAGGTGCAGCGTTACCGATTCATCGTCCTCAGCAACCGACGACTACCCAATTTCTCTACCTGTTACTCGGACTATCGATGGCTCTCACGCCTGCGTGGGGTAAGTCAGGGCTGCGCATTGATGTTCGCCACAGGCGGAAGCGGGCGTCTTGGGCGCATGCTCACTGAGCGTGGGGCGATCACTAAGAGGCGGGG
>JBOICE010000167.1:0-23193 GCA_050739815.1 Pseudomonas sp.
GTGCCGAGCACTTCGAACGACTCATCCAGCGGAGTCAGGTCGGGTTTGCCGAACAAGGTGACGTCATCGGACTCGAGGGTCAGTTCGAGGGTTTCGCCTTCGCTCAGGCGTGTGCGGTCAGCGCTGGCGGAAAAGCCCACGGCGCTGGCGTGCAGTGCCATAACACTTAGAAGAAGAGCGCAAAGCAGGCGGGTCATTGGGGCTGTTCCTGACGTTGTTGCTGTTCATACCAAAACTTGCGCCGCAGCAGTTCGCCCGGGTCATCCGGAATCTGCCGCAGCCACTGTTCCAGGGCTTGCCGACGCTCACCGCCGAGAGCCTCGCGCGAACCGGCTTGCGTCTGGCGGGGCGCGCTTTCGTCGCTGGGTCGACCTGGTTGCGGGTTACCGCTCTGACTTTGCTGTTGGTTTGCGGCCTTCGGCTCGCCATTTTTGCCTGTGGCTTCGCTTGGTTGGCTCTGGCTCGCCGAGTCTTCCTCCGACTCGCCGGTTTGAGGCTGATTGGGTTGATTCTGCTGCTGTTGTGCCGTGTCAGAAGCGTTCCCCTGTTCTGCTTCTGGCGCTTGCTGCTGACGGAGGAGTTGTTCGACCAGGGCTTTGTTCTTGAGTGCCGGTTGTAAATCGGCTTGAAGCTCCAGAGCTTGTTCGTAGGCATCCAGCGCCGCTTCTAACTCTCCGCCCTTGGCTAAGGCGGTGCCGCGGTTGTAGTGCTCGGCGGCGCTGTTGCCGCGGGCAAATTGAGCGGCAGCCCCCGCGTAGTCACCTGCCTGGTACAGCGCCAGACCTTGCCATTGCGGGTTCTGAAAGTGTTGCGCGGCTTCAGCCGGGCGCCGGGCTGCGAGCAGGCGCTGGCCCCGCTGGTCGGCGCGTAGCCAGAGGTCGCTGAACTCAAAGGCATAACTCGGCTGTGGACTGAGTAGCAGCAATAGCGGCAGGCAGAACAACCAGCCGCGACGGCCTGCGCAGGCTGCGAGTAGCAGCAATGGCAAGAGCAGCCAATAGCCTTGATCGGCCCATGTCGCCAACTGCATGGGCTCTGCGTCGCGCAGGCTCTGGGCGCCATCGAGCAGGCCGAGACTGCGTAAATCGCTGTCATCCAGGCGAGCGCTCATATAACCCCCGCCCAGCTCGGTCGCGAAGCGTTTGAGGCTGGCACTGTCCAGGCGTGGGAGCAGGATTGCGCCTTGTTCATCCTTAAGGAAACCGCCGTCTTCCTGAGCGATAGGTGCACCCTGGGCGGTGCCGATACCGAGAATTTGCAGGCGCTCGCCGTTGTCGCCGAGTGCCTGGCGGATGCGTTGGCGTTCTTGCTCGTCCAGGGTCGAGCCCATCAGCAGCAGCCGTCCCTTGCCTTGCGCTCCTTGCTCCAAGAGGGTTAGTGCTTTGCCGACGGCCAAGTCGGCGCGGTGGCCGGCTTCAGGCATGATCGAGGGCTTGAGCGACTCGAGCAGGTTGCGGGTCGTTGCCAGGTCGTCGGAAAGCGGCACCAAAGTGTGTGCGCTGCCGGCGAACACGACGATGGCAGTCTGTGCATCGCGGCGTGCTTCGAGCAGATCCAACAGCTTACGCTTGGCGTGTTCGAGGCGAGTCGGTGCGACGTCGCTGGCAAGCATCGACGGAGTCAGTTCCAGCATCACCACCAACGGGTCGGCACGCTTCTGGCCGGCCTGTTCGACTCTTTGCCAGCTGGGGCCGAGCAAGGCGAGCAGGGCAAGCAGCCAGGCGAGGCCGAGGGCTATCCAGGGTAGGCGGCTGCCGCGGGTGTTGCCGCCACTCAGGAGGACGCTATGAAAGGTCGCCGGTAGCAGCATTTGCCAGCGCCCGACACGCCGTTGGCGATGCCAGAGATGCCAGAGCAACCAGCCCAGCAGCGGTAGGATGAGGAGCCAGAAGGGTCTCAGCCACTGTGGCCAAAGGGCAATCACGTGCGCCTCCGCAGCCACTCTGGCCACTTGGCCTGTTGCAATCGCTGCTGCAAGTGTTGCAGGAAACGTTGCTGGAAACGTTGTTGCAGCAGTTGCGGCCAGAGTGCGTGAACGACCAATAGCAGGCTGAGCAAGAGCGCAGCTGCCAGTGGCCAGCAGTAGAGCTCCAGTATGGGGCGAGCCTGGGTCGGTTGCTGGGCCACGGGTTCGAATTGGTCGAGGCTGGACTCGATGGCTTTTAGTTCTTCGCTATCTCGAGCGCGGAAGTACTGGCCGCCGGTCCGCTCGGCAATCGCTCGCAGGGTTGGCTCATCCAGATCCAGCCCTGGACTCAGACCGAGCAGGCCGCCTTGCTCAGGGTCTGCGCCGATACCAATCGGGTAAATCTTCACCCCTTCCTCGGCGGCCAGGCTGGCTGCGGTCAATGGGTCGATCTCGCCACCGTTGTTGGCGCCGTCGGTGACCAGTACCAGTACGCGGCTTTCCGCCGGGCGCTGGCGCAGACGTTTTACCGCCAGGCCTATGGCATCGCCAACGGCGGTGTTTTTGCCGGCGATGCCGATCAGCGCCTCGTCCAGCCAGGTGCGCACGGTATGGCGGTCGAAGGTTAATGGGGCCTGGAGGTAGGCTTGGCTGCCGAACAGGATCAGGCCGACGCGGTCGCCTTGGCGGCCTTCGATAAAGTCGCCGAGGAGATGTTTGACCAGGGTCAGGCGGCTGACCTCGGCCCCCTCCCAGTGCATGTCGGGGTAATCCATCGAGCCGGAAACATCCACGGCAAGCAGCAAGTCGCGGCCACTGGCGGCAAGCGGTAACGGTTCGCCAACCCAGGCCGGGCGCGCCGCGGCAGTCAGTAGCAGCAGCCAGAGCAGGGCGAAGGGGGCTTGCTGACGCCAGGCCGGCAGGTTGGCGCGCGCGCGTCGACCGGCCAGGCCCTCGAGCTCATTGAGGAAGCTGACCTTGAGCGCAGCCTCACCGCTGTCGGCTTCGGGTAGTACCAGCCGCACTAACCAGGGCAGGGGGGCGAGCAGAAAGATCCACAGCCAAGCGAACTCAAACATGCTTACGAATCCAGGTGTCGACCGCTTGGTTGAGACCGTCCACGGCCTTGTCGTCGAGCCTGCACTCGGGGCGATAGGCGCCTTCTACCAGCACCATCCAGCGGGTCAGGCCGGCGGCCGGGCAACGGTTGTCGAGAAAGGCCAACCAGGCGCGGCCGCTCAAGGTGTGGCTGTGATTGCTCGGATAGTGGCTGCGGCACAGGCGCTTTAACAGGGCATTCAATTGTTGCAGCCAAACGCCGGCAGGGGCTCCGTCGTAAGGCTTGCGCAGCTGTGCCAACTCGATCAGTGCGGCTTGTCGCTGCGGGTCGAGGGGGAGTTCTTTGCGGTTTTTTTTGCGCAGCAAAGATAGCCGTCGGCGCAGTCGCCACAACCCCCAAAGCAGCAGTGCCAGCAACAGCGCCAGTAGCCACCAACCGGGTGCGGGTGGCCACCAGGGAATCGCGGGGGGGGCGATCAGGGGCTCCAACTGATCGAGTGGGTTCATTGCTGCTTCCTGGGGCGCTGGGCGTTCAGGTGATCGCGTAACTGCTCGACCATTTCGCCTTGCGTGCTCAAGGGTAAGAGTGGCACCCCAAGTTTCTGCGCCAGCAACTGCCAGCGGGCACAACGCGCCTCACCCTGGGCATGGTAGGCCTGGCGCAGCTCGATGGCATGCGTGTCGAGTTCCAGTTGCGCGCCGCGCTCGGTGAACTGCAGCAGGCCGGCGGCGGGCAGGGCATGGTCGAGCGGGTCGGACAGCGGTAGCAGCAGCAAGTCGGTGTGGCGTGCGAGCAAGCTCAGCTGCTGTTCGGCGCCCTCGGTGAGTGCGCGCTCGTCACACAGCACTATTACCAGGCTGCCGGGGCGAAGCACCTCGCGAGCTCGGCGCAGGGCCAAGCCGAACGCGTCGCGACCGGGTTGGGCATCGGTGGGCAGGGCCTGGTTCACGCGCACCAGACGATTGAGCAATTGCAGCAAGCTGTGTTTGCTCCGCCGTGGCTTGATTTCGTGGTGTTCGTTGTCGCCGAATACCAAGCCGCCGACCCGGTCGTTATGGCCCAGTGCCGCCCAGCCGATCAACGCGGCGGCCTGCGCGGCGAGTACCGATTTGAAGGCCAGGCCTGAGCCGAAGAACAGGCGCTGGCTCTGTTCCACCAGGATGAAAATCGGTCGCTCGCGTTCTTCATGGAACAGCTTGGTGTGTGGCTCCTGGGTGCGTGCGGTGACGCGCCAGTCGATGGTGCGCACGTCATCGCCGGCTTGATAGACCCGCACCTGATCGAAGTCCACGCCACGCCCACGCAGTTTGGAGTGATGCAGGCCAATCAGCGGGCTGCGTCGGGCCGGGGTCGAGAACAGCTGCACTTCACGGACGCGATGACGCATCTCGATCAGCTCGGCGAGGCTGACGCGGATTCCGGGTTCGGCAACGATGGGCGCTGGCATAGGGTTCAGGCTACGGCGACCGCGTCGAGAATGCGTTGCAGCACCCGATCCTGATCGATGCCGGCCGCCTCGGCTTCAAACGACAGAATGATGCGATGGCGCAACACATCGAACAGCACGGCCTGGATGTCTTCCGGGCTGACGAAGTCGCGTCCGGCTAGCCAGGCATGTGCCCGCGCGCAGCGATCCAGCGCGATCGAGCCACGTGGGCTGGCGCCGTAGGAAATCCAGTCGGCCATTTCCGGGTCGAATTTGCCCGGGTTACGGGTGGCCATCACCAACTGCACCAGGTATTCCTCCACCGCGTCGGCCATGTAGAGGCCGAGCACTTCTTTGCGCGCGGCGAAGATCGCCTGCTGGCTGACTTTGTGCTCGGGCTTGGTTTCGCCATAGAGCGCTTCACCGCGGGCTTGCTGGAGGATCTTGCGCTCTACCGAGGCGTCGGGGAAGCCGATTCTCACGTACATCAGGAAGCGGTCGAGCTGGGCCTCCGGCAGTGGGTAGGTGCCCTCCTGCTCGATCGGGTTCTGCGTCGCCATCACCAAAAACAGCGGCGACAGGTCATAGGTGCTGCGCCCGACGCTGACCTGGCGCTCGGCCATGGCTTCCAGCAACGCCGATTGCACCTTGGCCGGTGCACGGTTGATCTCGTCGGCCAGCACCAGGTTGTGAAAAATCGGCCCTTGTTGAAAGACGAAACTGCCCGTTTCCGGGCGATAGATTTCCGTGCCGGTGATATCCGCCGGAAGCAAGTCGGGGGTGAACTGAATGCGATGGAATTCGGCTTCGACACCTTCGGCCAGTTCCTTGATGGCCTTGGTCTTGGCCAGGCCGGGAGCGCCCTCGACCAGCATGTGGCCATCGGCGAGCAGGGCAATCAGCAGCCTTTCGATGAGTTTTTCCTGGCCAAGGATCTGTGTTGACAGAAAATGTCGCAGCGCGACAAGCGCTTCACGGTGTTCCATCGTTAAGCTCTTCCGGGAAATGTGACTGGCGAGTCGAGAGTGCCGCCTTAGTCTGGGGTTGCCACTTTAATGCAAGACGGGCTGCCTAGACTAACGTTGAACTACAGCATTCTTGAACCACAGCACGCTGTGGTCGGTCATTTCCAGTTGAATAACAAGCCCAGCGGAGCACAACCATGGCGTTCTTTACGGCGGCCAGCAAAGCCGACTTCCAGCATCAACTGCAAGCGGCATTGGCGCAGCACGTTAGCGAGCAGGCGCTGCCACAAGTGGCCCTGTTCGCCGAGCAATTTTTCGGCATCATCGCCCTCGATGAGCTGACCCAGCGTCGGCTTTCCGACCTGGTTGGCTGCACCTTGTCGGCCTGGCGACTGTTGGAGCGCTTCGAGCACGCCAAGCCCGAGGTGCGGGTGTTCAACCCGGATTACGAGAAGCATGGCTGGCAATCCACCCACACCGCGGTGGAAGTGCTGCATCCAGACATCCCGTTCCTGGTCGACTCGGTACGCATGGAACTGAACCGTCGCGGTTACAGCATTCATACCTTGCAAAACAGTGTGCTCAGCGTGCGCCGCAACAAGAAAGGCGATCTGCAGGAAGTCCTGCCCAAAGGCACCCTGGGCAAGGATGTACTGCAGGAGTCCTTGATCTTCCTGGAGATCGACCGCTGCGCCAACACCAGTGAATTGCGCGCGCTGGAACATGCCCTGCTGGAAGTGCTGGAAGAAGTGCGGGTGACGGTCGCCGACTTCCTGCCGATGCGTGCCAAGGCCGAGGAGTTGCTGGTCTGGCTGGGCAAGGCCAAGTTGAAGGTGGATGGCGCCGAACTGGCTGAAATCAAGGTGTTTCTGGAGTGGCTGCTGGACAACCACTTCACCTTCCTCGGCTACGAGGAGTTCACCGTGGTCGATGAGACCGATGGTGGACATATTGCCTACAACGAAGCGTCATTGCTGGGCCTATCCAAGCGTCTGCGCGCCGGGCTGAAGAAAGAAGATCTGCACATCGAGTCTTACGCGGTGAAGTACCTGCGTGAGCCGGTGCTGCTGTCCTTCGCCAAGGCCGCGCAGCCGAGTCGGGTGCATCGCCCGGCTTACCCGGATTTCGTCTCTATCCGCGAACTGGACGCCAAGGGCAAGGTGATCAAGGAATGCCGCTTCTTGGGCATCTACACCTCCTTCGCCTATAGCGAGAGCGTGCGCGAGATTCCGTTCATCCGCCGCAAGGTCGCGGCGGTCGAGCAGCGCTCCGGCTTCGCCGCGAAGGGGCACCTGGGCAAAGAGCTGGTCAAGGTGCTGGAGGTGCTGCCCCGCGATGACCTGTTCCAGACCCCGGTTGACGAGCTGTACAGCACCTCCTTGGCGATCGTGCAGATCCAGGAGCGCAACAAGATCCGCCTGTTCCTGCGCGCGGACCCTTACGGGCGTTTCGTTTACGCCCTGGCTTATGTGCCGCGGGATGTCTACTCCACCGAAACCCGCATGCGCATCCAGCAGGTGCTGGTCGACCGCTTGCAGGCGACCGATTGCGAGTTCTGGACCTACTTCTCCGAGTCGGTACTGGCGCGTGTGCAGTTCATTCTGCGCATCGACCCGAAAACCAAGTTGCAGATCGACCCGCAACAGATCGAACGTGAGGTCATTCAGGCGTGCCGTTCCTGGAAGGATGATTACGCCGGCCTGGTGGTAGAGAGTTTTGGCGAGGCGAAAGGCACCAAGGTGCTGGCCGACTTCCCGAAAAATTTCCCGGCCGGCTATCGCGAACGTTTCGCGCCGCATTCGGCAGTCGTCGACATGCAGCACCTGCTCAGCCTGACGGATGAGCGTCCGCTGGTGATGAGCTTCTACCAGCCACTGACTGCCGGCGAACAGCAGTTGCACTGCAAGCTCTATCACGCTGACACGCCGCTGGCGCTGTCGGATGTTCTGCCGATTCTGGAAAACCTCGGCCTGCGCGTGCTCGGTGAATTCCCTTACCGGCTGTTGCACCAGAGTGGTCGCGAGTTCTGGATTCACGACTTTGCCTTTACCCCGCACGTCGAACGGCAGGGGGAAGTGCTGGAGGTGGACATCCAGCAGCTCAATGACACGCTGCAGGATGCCTTCGTACAGATAGTCGGAGGGGCCGCAGAGAACGATGCGTTCAACCGCCTGGTGCTGACCGCCGCGATGCCCTGGCGGGATGTGGCGCTACTGCGTGCCTACGCGCGTTACCTCAAGCAGATTCGCCTGGGCTTTGACCTCAGCTATATCGCCAACACCTTGCTCAACCATGTCGATATCGCCAAGGAACTGGTGCGGCTGTTCAAAACCCGGTTTTACCTGGCGCGCAAACTGACCGCGGAGGATCTGGCGGATAAACAGCAGCGCCTGGAGCAAGCGATTCTGAGTGCCCTGGATGATGTGGCGGTGCTCAACGAAGACCGCATCCTGCGGCGCTACCTGGATTTGATCAAAGCCACGTTGCGGACCAACTTCTACCAAACCGATGCCCAGGGTCAGAACAAGTCCTACTTCAGCTTCAAATTCAATCCACGGGCGATTCCAGAGCTGCCGAAACCGGTGCCGATGTTCGAGATCTTCGTCTATTCGCCACGGGTCGAGGGCGTGCACCTGCGGGGTGGCAAAGTCGCGCGTGGCGGGCTGCGCTGGTCCGATCGGGAAGAAGATTACCGGACCGAGGTGCTTGGCCTGGTCAAAGCCCAGCAGGTGAAGAACGCGGTGATCGTGCCGGTTGGCGCCAAAGGGGGGTTCATTCCACGCCGCTTGCCAATCGGTGGCTCGCGTGACGAAATCCAGGCCGAAGGCATTGCCTGCTACCGCATCTTCATCTCCGGCCTGCTGGATATCACCGACAACTTGAAAGAAGGCGCAGTGCTACCGCCGCTCAATGTGGTGCGCCATGACGCCGACGACCCGTATCTGGTCGTCGCGGCTGACAAGGGCACGGCGACCTTCTCCGATATCGCCAACGGTATCGCCGCGCAATATGGTTTCTGGCTCGGCGATGCATTTGCTTCGGGCGGCTCCGCGGGCTACGACCACAAAGGCATGGGTATCACCGCCAAGGGTGGCTGGGTCTCGGTGCAGCGGCACTTCCGCGAGCGTGGGATCGATGTACAGAAGGACCCCACTACGGTGATCGGTATCGGCGACATGG
Organism: Pseudomonas sp.; assembly: GCA_050739815.1. Taxonomy (GTDB): domain Bacteria; phylum Pseudomonadota; class Gammaproteobacteria; order Pseudomonadales; family Pseudomonadaceae; genus Aquipseudomonas. The sequence goes on from JBOICE010000167.1 coordinate 8,538, forward strand.
CCGGCGATGTGTTTGGTAATGGCTTGTTGCTGTCGGACAAGCTGCAGATGGTCGCGGCCTTCAACCACCAGCACATCTTCATCGACCCCAACCCGGACGCGACGAAGAGCTTTGTCGAGCGCCAGCGTCTGTTCGATCTGCCGCGTTCGAGCTGGGCGGATTACGACACCTCGTTGATTTCCGCCGGCGGGGGCATCTTCTTGCGTGCGGCGAAGAGCATTGCAATCAGCGACGAGATGAAGGTGCGCTTCGAGATCAGCGCCGACAAGCTGCCGCCGACGGAGCTGCTCAATGCGCTACTCAAGGCGCCGGTCGATCTACTGTGGAACGGTGGTATCGGTACTTACGTCAAGTCCAGCCAGGAAAGCCACGTCGACGTCGGCGATAAGGCCAACGATGCCCTGCGGGTCGATGGCCGCGAGCTACGGGCCAAGGTGGTGGGTGAGGGCGGTAACCTCGGCATGACCCAGCTCGGTCGCGTCGAGTACGGCCTCAATGGTGGCGCGAGCAACACCGACTTTATCGACAACGCCGGTGGTGTGGACTGCTCCGACCATGAAGTGAATATCAAGATCCTGCTCAATGAAATCGTTGCCGCGGGTGATATGACCGGTAAGCAGCGCAACAAGCTGCTGGCCGAGATGACCGACGCCGTGGGCAACCTGGTGTTGGGCAACAACTACAAGCAGACCCAGGCGCTGTCACTGGCCGAGCGCCGGGCTCGTGAGCGGATCGGCGAGTACAAGCGTCTGATCGTAGCGCTGGAGAGCGCTGGCAAGCTGGATCGGGCGATGGAGTTCCTGCCGTCTGACGAACAGCTGGCCGAGCGGATAGGCAGCGGCCAGGGCCTGACTCGGCCGGAGCTGTCGGTGCTGATCTCCTACAGCAAGATCGACCTCAAGGAGTCGCTGCTGACCTCTTTGGTCCCGGACGATGATTATTTGGCCCGCGAGATGGAAACCGCCTTCCCGCCGTTGTTGGCGAAGAAGTTCGCTGAGGCCATGCGTCGCCACCGGCTGAAGCGCGAAATCGTCAGCACACAGATTGCCAACGATCTGGTCAACCACATGGGCATCACCTTCGTGCAGCGCTTGAAGGAGTCCACCGGCATGAGTGCGGCGAATGTCGCTGGGGCTTATGTGATTGTTCGCGATGTGTTCCGCCTGCCGTACTGGTGGAAGCAGGTCGAGGCGCTGGACTACCAAGTGTCGGCCGAACTGCAACTGCAGTTGATGGATGAGTTGATGCGACTCGGTCGCCGTGCCACTCGCTGGTTCCTGCGTAGCCGCCGTAATGAGCTGGATGCCGCGCGTGACGTCGCTCACTTTGCGCCACGCATCGAGGCGCTGGCCGGGCGTCTGGATGAGCTGCTCGAAGGCCCGGCGCGTGAGCAGTGGTTGACGCGCTTCCAGGGATATGTCGAAGCCGGTGCGCCGGAGGAGTTGGCGCGGGTAGTGGCTGGGACCAGCCATCTGTACACGCTGTTGCCGATCATCGAGGCCGCGGATGTCACCGGGCAGGATCCTGCTCAAGTGGCGGCGGGGTACTTCGCGGTCGGTGGTGCGCTGGATCTGTCCTGGTATCTGCAACAGATCACCAGTTTGCCGGTGGAAAACAACTGGCAGGCGCTGGCGCGGGAAGCCTTTCGCGACGATCTGGACTGGCAGCAACGGGCAATCACCGTCTCGGTCCTGCAAATGGCCGATGCCCCAGCGGATATCGAGGCGCGTGCGGCGCTTTGGCTGGCACAGCATCGTCCGTTGGTCGAGCGCTGGCGTGCCATGCTGACCGAGTTGCGTGCGGCGACCGCCACCGACTACGCGATGTATGCGGTAGCTAACCGTGAGCTGCTCGACCTGGCACAGAGCAGTCAGCATGGGGTCTGCATCCCTTGATGGTTTAGCTGTCCGGCGTGGTTGGATAAACCTGTTGTGCAACATGAAGCCCCGGCAAATAGCCGGGGTTTTTTTGGTGGGGGCTATGGCCCAGTGATGTGTTGCAAGCGCCCCGGTAGATTGGGTTGAGTCGCGTAGCGACGAAGCCCAACACGTCCCCACGCCTTCGGCAGCACCTGAAACCTCTCCCGTTGGGTTTCGCGCAGTTCAGCCCAGCCTACGAGTTGTGCTACCGACTAAGGCTTCAATTCGACGCCGCGCGTAATTGGGGGGGCAGTCTTTTTTGGGGTTCTTCTCGAGGCACTGGTTTGCAGCGGATGGGCAGGTCGATGTTAAACCCTCATGCTCTTCCGGCTATCCCGTGAAGAATCTGATTTATGTGTCACCGATGTTTGAAAACCGATGAGCCTGTTGCGGTTCTTAGGCCTTGAGCTGGCGCAGGTAAGCCACTACATCCGGCGCGCCAGCCAGGCGCAAACCTTCGCCGAGGGCCGTGGCCTCTGCATTGTGCTTGGGCAGTAGCAGGAACTCCGGAGCGCCAGGATTGCGCAGCAGTGAGAGGCGCGCATAGGGCAGGCCGTTATCCAGCAGCAGACCCATAAAGGCGGGATCGCTCCAGGCTTGCACGGGCATGGCCAGCACGTGATAGCGCTCTTGCAGTTCGTCGAGCCCGCTGGGGCGCAAGCGGTAACGGGTGAGCTCGGCCGGCAGGGTCGCCTCCAGGCCACGCCGGCGCGCGTAGACGATGGCGCAGGCGAGCGCTTCAAGGTGTTGCTCGCCGGCCCAGAACATGCGTTTGCCGTACCAGCTGGCTTGACGCAGGGCGATCCGCTCGCCGACGAGGAAGCGCGGTAAGGCTTGGCTGATGGTTTTGACGAAATCCTTGTAGCTGATGATGCGTATGCCGCGACAGGCTGGGGTTGTGCTGTACTCCTCGAAATTTGCATAGGGTTGCGCATGTGGGTCACTGCCACTGAGGCCGTCGATCAGGCGCAGGTCGAAGGAGTTTAGCTGTTGCTGCTCCTGCTCCACCACGCGGATCAACATCGAGTGGGCTTGCGCCTTGTCTTCTTGAACCGGGCCAGAGAGGGCGTTGCGTGGCAAGTCGACCAAACGCTGCAGCGGTGGGCCGGTGTGCCACCAGATCTGCTCGTGAGGTTGCGGTAGCGGTTGGAACGGCAACCGTAGGGCGCTGGCGCGTTCTAGCACCTGGCGTGGCGCACGACTGGTCAGGCCCAGGCGTTGGGCAAGGGCCGCAAGGCGGGCGGTCAGCGTTGTAGGTTGCTCGGTCAGACTCATGGCTAGATGCGAGTTCCAGGGTCACCGCTGCCAGTGTGGCAGACGAAAACGCCCGTTGCACAGCCTTTGCTGGCCAAGCGTTGGTCGCGGTGGCCTGCCCTGGGCGCTGCGTGTGGCAATATTGCCGTAGTCATTTACGAGGAAGCCTCCATGCCCAGCCTGGAGTTGGATATTGCCCTATCCGCGGAGCGTTTGTGCGCGGTCTATCAGGGGCATGCCAACCGAGTCTTGTTACGCAGTCGTGACGGTCGACGCGTCAGTTTGCCAGCTCATCATTTGCGGTCGTTTTTGACTCATGAAGGTGTCTACGGTTCCTTCGAGTTGGATTTCAATGTCGCCGGTGAGCTGCTGAGCCTCCGGCGCTTGGACTGATCGCTCGAGGTGGCCTCGCCTGTCGGGACTGTGGGCGGCTATAATCAATTGTTAACTTTCCCAACCCACTACCGAGCTAAGCCTGCCCATGTATACCCTGGCCCGCGAGCTGCTGTTCAATCTGTCCCCGGAAACCTCCCACGAGCTGTCGATCGACCTGATCGGCGCCGGTGGCCGTCTGGGTTTGAATGGCCTGTTGAGCAAGGCGCCGGCCAGCCTGCCGGTGCGGGTGATGGGGCTGGACTTCCCGAACCCGGTGGGTTTGGCGGCTGGTCTGGATAAGAACGGCGATGCCATCGACGGTTTTGCGCAACTGGGTTTTGGTTTCGTTGAAATCGGTACTGTCACCCCACGCCCGCAGCCGGGCAACCCCAAACCACGGTTGTTTCGTTTGCCGGAAGCCGAAGCGATCATCAACCGCATGGGCTTTAACAATCATGGCGTCGATCATCTGCTGGCACGAGTCAAGGCTGCCAAGTTCAGCGGAGTGCTCGGTATCAACATTGGCAAGAACTTCGATACGCCGGTCGAGCGCGCGGTGGATGATTACTTGCTGTGCCTGGACAAGGTGTATGCGCATGCCAGCTACGTCACCGTCAATGTCAGCTCGCCGAACACCCCCGGCCTGCGCAGCCTGCAGTTTGGCGACTCGTTGAAGCAACTGCTCGAAGCCCTGCGCCAACGTCAGGAAGACCTTGCTCAGCAGCAAGGCAAGCGGGTTCCGCTGGCGATCAAGATTGCTCCAGACATGAGTGATGCAGAGATCGTCGAGGTCGCTGCGGCGCTGCTGGATTCGGGCATGGACGCCGTGATCGCGACTAACACTACCCTCGGACGCGAAGGTGTCGAAGGTTTGCCGTTTGGCGCTGAAGCCGGTGGCCTGTCTGGTGCGCCGGTGCGCGACAAGAGTACACACACGGTGCAAGTACTGGCGGCTGAGTTGGCGGGGCGTCTGCCGATTATCGCCGTGGGTGGCATCACAGAAGGCCGGCACGCGGCTGAGAAAATCGCCGCCGGGGCCAGCTTGGTGCAGATTTATTCTGGCTTTATCTACAAGGGCCCGGCGCTGATCCGCGAAGCGGTGGACGCCATCGCGGCGCTGCCGCGTCAGTAATCTCTCGTCAGGAATCTAAAGCGGCAGGTAATAAAAAGGGCTCCCTTAGGGAGCCCTTGGGCTCTCGCCCGCCGCCCGGATGGGGCGTGCATGGTGAATCGGAGTCGGTGTGATCCTGATCAGCCGACAGCGTGGAGTTCGTTGAGTCGATGGATACCGGCTGTACCGGTCATGCCGTCCCAGTGGTCGCCGCGACCTTCTCGCCAGCCGTTAATCCAGGCTTGGCGTACGGACGGAAGGGTGAATGGACACAGTTCGCGAGATTTGCCATGGATGCCATATTGATAACCGCGCAAAAACGCTCTTTCTAAAGGATCACGCTTAAGTCTTCTCATAGGGTGTTGCCCTCACTTGTTGACTGTTATGTCCTATTAGCCTCGTGGCGAGGCCTGGTAGAAAGCCTCTACCAGTGGAGCCCGCTGCCGGCGTTGCGGGTCTCCTGCCATCGCCATTGCGGCGTTGGCCTGAGTTGATTTCTATCGAATGACACCGGCTGAGGGAATGATCGTTTTGTCATAAGCACGTAATGTTTTTAGGGGGGAGGCCATAAGGCTTGAGCCTTCGATCCTGAGCTTTTTGCCTGAACTCAGTAAGCATGGGGGCGCAGGCGGCAGTGAAGTCGTTCTGCCATCGCGAATTTTTCTCGGCTGGACCCGGTATTTATTCCGACGAAGGGTCGCGTTCCAGCCTTTCGTCACTTTTGAAGCGTTGCAAAGCCGTTTAAAAATTGCGCAGGCAGCGCGTAATTGCACCGAACACACTAAGTCTGGCCGCAGGCGCGGCGCGGGGCTGGCTACTAGGCTCCCCCTTGTACGTGATCAGACTTGGTTGATGTCGATCCTGAACCCTGGTCGGGGATCGATGAGCGACCCGCTCTGGCGTCGCGGAGCCGTTGGGTAGAACCACGGTTTTTAACCTTGGCGTCGCAGCACCCACTGCTCGCCACAATTGCTTAGGCACTGGATACCCATATGTCGGATCGTTACGAACTCTTTCTCACCTGCCCCAAGGGCCTGGAAGGGCTGCTTGCTGAAGAAGCAACGGGCCTGGGGCTGGAAGAAGCCCGCGAGCACACTTCAGCGATCCGCGGCTTCGCCGAGTTGGAAACGGCTTATCGCCTGTGCCTCTGGTCGCGCCTGGCCAACCGTGTGTTGTTGGTGCTCAAGCGCTTCCCGATGAGCAACGCGGATGACCTCTATGAGGGCGTACTGGAGGTCGATTGGGCCGAGCATCTGGAGCCGACTGGCAGCCTGGCGGTGGAGTTCAGTGGTAATGGCTCCGGCATCGATAACACGCACTTCGGCGCGCTGAAGGTCAAGGATGCGATTGTCGACAAGCTGCGTACAGCCTCGGGCGAACGACCCTCGATCGACAAACTGAACCCGGACCTGCGCATCCATCTGCGCCTGGATCGCGGCGAAGCGATTCTCTCGCTCGATCTCTCCGGCCACAGCCTGCACCAGCGCGGCTATCGCCTACAGCAGGGCGCCGCGCCGCTCAAGGAGAACCTTGCCGCGGCGATTCTGATCCGCGCCGGCTGGCCGCGAATCGCCGCGGCAGGCGGTGCGCTGGCCGACCCGATGTGCGGTGTCGGCACTTTCCTGGTGGAAGCGGCGATGATCGCGGCGGATATCGCCCCGAACCTGAAGCGTGAGCGCTGGGGCTTCTCGGCTTGGCTGGGGCATGTGCCGGCATTATGGCGAAAGCTCCATGCCGAAGCCCTGACCCGCGCCGAGGCCGGGTTGGCGAAGCCGCCGCTGTGGATTCGTGGTTATGAGGCCGACCCACGGTTGATTCAGCCAGGCCGCAACAATATCGAGCGCGCCGGGCTGTCGAACTGGATCAAGGTGTACCAGGGTGAAGTAGCGACCTTCGAGCCGCGTCCGGATCAGAATCAGACTGGGTTGGTGGTCTGCAACCCACCCTATGGCGAGCGCTTGGGTGATGAGGCGAGCCTGCTGTACCTCTACCAAAACCTTGGCGAGCGCCTGCGTCAGGCCTGCATGAATTGGGAGGCGGCGGTATTTACCGGCGCGCCTGATCTGGGCAAACGCATGGGCATCCGCAGCCACAAGCAATACGCCTTCTGGAACGGTGCGCTGCCCTGCAAGTTGCTGCTGATCAAGGTGCAGCCCGAGCAGTTCGTCACCGGCGAGCGTCGCACGCCCGAGCAACGTGAGCGCGAGCGTGAACAGGCCGCATTAGGCCAGTCCGAGTCCGCGGTCGAAAACAATCAGGTGCCGGTGCTGATCGAGCAGGCGCGCTTGAGCGAAGGTGGGCAAATGTTCGCCAATCGCCTGCAGAAAAACCTCAAGTTGCTGAGTAAGTGGGCGCGTCGTGAGGGGGTTGACTGCTATCGCGTGTATGACGCCGATATGCCGGAATACGCCCTGGCGATCGATCTCTATCACGACTGGGTGCACGTGCAGGAATACGCGCCGCCGCGCTCGATCGACCCGGAGAAGGCTCAGGCCCGTCTGTTCGATGCGTTGGCGGCGATTCCCCAGGCACTCAACGTCGACAAGGCGAAAGTCATCATCAAGCGCCGTGAGCGCCAGAGCGGCACTAAGCAATACGAGCGGCAGGCGACTCAGGGGCGTTTCACTGAGGTGAGCGAAGGCGGCGTGAAGTTGTTGGTCAATCTCAACGACTACCTCGACACTGGTCTGTTCCTCGATCATCGCCCGCTGCGCTTGCGCATCCAGCGCGAGGCCGCTGGTAAGCGCTTCCTCAACTTGTATTGCTATACCGCCACGGCCACCGTGCATGCGGCCAAGGGCGGGGCGCGCAGCACTACCAGCGTCGACTTGTCGAAGACCTACCTCGATTGGGCGCGGCGCAACCTGGCGCTGAACGGTTTCTCCGAGAAGAACCGTCTGGAGCAGGGTGACGTGATGACCTGGCTGGCCGCGGATCGAGAGGAGTACGACCTGATCTTTATCGATCCGCCGACCTTCTCCAACTCCAAACGCATGGAAGGGGTGTTCGATGTGCAGCGTGACCACGTCGAGTTGCTCGACCTGGCCATGGCGCGCTTGGCTGCTGGTGGCGTGCTGTATTTCTCCAATAACTTCCGCAAATTCCAGCTCGACGAGGGTTTGGCGGCGCGTTATGTGGTGGAGGAAATCAGTGCGGCGACCTTGGACCCGGACTTCGCTCGAAACTCGAAGATCCATCGGGCCTGGCGCATGACCGCGCGCTAACAGCGCCGATAACAACCCGGCCTTGCAGGCCGGGTGTTGGACGTCACCGTGGGTTCAGCGGTTACCTACGGTTTTGGAACAGGCGCTTAGCGCTGTGCGGTGTTGGCTTTCGGTTGGCGGTACAGATCGACCAGTACTTGATCGAGAATCGCCGAGGCGCCCCATGGCCGTGGGTCATTGAGAATGGCGACGACCGCCCAGCTATTGCCATTGCTGTCGCGACTGAAACCCGCGATGGCGCGCACGGTGTTCAAGGTGCCGGTTTTGATATGCGCTTCGCCGGCCATGGGCGTGCGTTTCAGGCGTTTACGCATGGTCCCATCCATCGCGACCAACGGCAGGGAGCTGATGTATTCGGCGGCGTAGGGGCTGATCCAGGCTGCTTGCAGCAGGGTGGCCATTTCCCGTGCGCTGACCCGCTCTGCGCGCGACAGGCCCGAGCCATTCTCCATCACCAGGTGTGGAGCGGTAATGCCTTTGCGGGCCAGCCACTGACGGATCACCCGCTGCGCGGCTTTAGCGTCGTCGCCATCCTCGGCGTTACGAAACCGTGCTCCGAGGCTCAAGAACAGTTGCCGGGCCATGGTGTTGTTACTGTATTTGTTGATGTCGCGGATGATCTCCACCAGATCGGGGGAGAAGGCCCGCGCGAGCAGCGTGGCGCTCTTCGGTACGGCGTCGATGCGGTCTTTGCCCAGGATGCTGCCGCCCAGTTCTTGCCAGATGGCGCGCACGGCGCCCGCAGCGTAGCCCGCATGATCGAGTAATGAGAGATAGGACTGCGCACTGCAACCCTCAGCCAACTGCCCAGCGACGACCAGCGTAGTGCCGTCGAACTGGCTGACCGGGCTGAAGCGCACATTGCCTGTGCACTTGCCTTTGCCCAGCGCCTTTACGCGGTTGTCGATTCGCACGTTGGTCAGCGGCGGCTCCATGGTCACGCTGACCTTGCCGCCTTCAACGCGGGTAATCATGCGCACGGCCTTGAGGTTGATCAACAGGGAGTCAGGACCAACCAGGAACGGCTTGTTCTCGTCGCCGCCATCGTCATTGAAGGCGGGCAACTGCGGTTGCACGAAGTGGCTGCGGTCGAGCACCAGATCGCCGCGGATCTGCTGCACGCCATTGGCACGCAGATCGCGCATCAAGAGCCAGAGTTTCTCCATGTTCAGCTTGGGATCGCCGCCGCCCTTGAGGTACAGGTTGCCGTGCAACACTCCCTCCTTCAACGGACCATCGCTGTAGAACTCGGTCTTCCACTGGTGGGTCGGGCCGAGCAGCTCGAGTGCGGCGTAGGTGGTGATCAGCTTCATGGTCGAGGCGGGGTTAACCGATACGTCGGCATTGATCATCGTCGGCGTGCCCGGGCCATTGAGCGGCAGCAGCACGAGCGCGAGGGAGTCGTTGCCAATTTTGCCGGCTTTCAGCGCCTTCTGAACCAGAGGCGGCAGGGTGGTGTTGATCGGCTCCGCCGAGGCAGGCGAGGCGATCGGCAGAAGCAGGCTGGCGAGTACAAGGTGACGAAGTGTTTTGATCATTGGCAGAAACCCTTCAGGCAAGGGCCAAAAAAGAAAAGTGGCATAAAAAAGATCGCATGGCCGCAGCTTCCCACGGCAATTCGGGAAAGTACCGGGCATTATGCCCGAAGCCCAACGTGCTTGCGCCGCTGTGCGACTAGCGTAAGAGGCTATTTTTGCGGCTAGGTGAAGTCGCCAGGGGCAGAGAGTCGGGCAAGTCGGTGGCTAAACTGCTAAAGTGCCGCGCGATATCACTCTTGAGGATTGTTCCATGGCTACTAACCGTTCCCGCCGTCTGCGCAAAAAACTCTGCGTGGATGAATTCCAGGAGCTGGGTTTTGAGCTGAACCTGAACTTTAAAGAAGATCTGGCCGATGAGGTCGTTGACGCTTTCCTCGACCAGTTCCTGCGTGAAGCCATGACCGGCAATGGTCTGGGCTATGTTGGCGGCGATGACTATGGCCTGGTTTGCCTGGCCAAGCGTGGCTCGGTCAGCGAAGAGCAGCGTGTCGCGGTCGAAGCTTGGTTGAAAGGTCGTAGCGAAGTGACTGACTTCACCGCTAGCCCGTTGATCGACGTCTGGTACCCGGACAACTCGATCAATCCGCAACACGCGTAAGACCACGGGGGGCCAGATGGCCCCCTTGTTTTATCCGCTACCTGCTTCCCCCTGAGCGTCAAGCTCATGGGCGCCCCTTCTTCTGTCGGCTCTGCACCAGTTTGTAGGCGACGTAGTACTTGTAGATATTGCCGACGTAATCCACCGTCTCGCGGCCCACCACGCGGGCGGCGGCGTGCTCGACGTTCTGGAACCAGATGTTCGGGTCGAGCCCGGACTTCTGTGCCAGCCGCCTGAACTTGCGCAGATTGCCTGGGCCGGCGTTGTAGGCGGCGAAGGTCATCAGGGTCTTGTTCAACGGTGTCAGTTCGGGGTCGTTCAGGTACTTGTCGGCGAGCAGGCGCATGTACTTGCTGCCGGCCTCGATGTTCCTGTCCGCACTCTTGTCGACGCCTTGAATGGCCACGCTCGGATCCGCCGCGGTGCTCGGCAGCAGTTGCATCACGCCCACTGCCCCACGTGGGCTGCGCGCGGCCTGATCGAGCCGGGACTCCTGAAAGCCCTGGGCCATCAGCATCAGGTAGTCGAAGTCGTAGCTGTCGGCGTGTTTGTGGAACAGCCCGACCAGCTCGTTGAATTTCTGCAGTTCGGCCTCGTTGGTGGCGTTGAGCACCCGGTTGGGGTTGTTGAGGTAGCGATTGACCAGGGTGTTGCCGAAAACGGTGCCGACTTTGTGCTGTTTGACGAAGCCAGCGAGCATTGCTTTGAGCTGCGGGCTGTTCTTACGGATGGCCCAAGCCAATTCGCTGTCCTTGCGCAGATAGAACTCGTCGTGGACGACCATATCCTTGTACAGCGGCTGCCAGATAGCGGCGAGGTAGCGATCGACCACGGTGGCATTGATCAGGCCGGCGTTGACCATCTCCAGCAGATCTTCGGACTCCAGGTTTTCGTCCGCGGGGATGACCTTGATCGCCTCGAGGCCCTGTTCCTTGAACTGCAGGTTGAGGTCGTTCAGGTGCTCGAAATAGCTGCTGGAGGCGCGCACCATCACCTCCTCGCCGGCCAGTTCCTCCAGCTTGCCGATCGGTTTGCCATGGGGCCCGCTGATCAGGGTTTCACGGATGCCGGTGGCGAAGGGCGTGGCGAAGTCCACGGTTTTCAGCCGGCCCGCGGTGATGCTCAAGCCACCGGCGGCGATATCGCCGATCCCCTCCAGCAGGCTGGGCATCAGCTTGTCGCGGGCGACCGGGATAAACATCACCCGCCAACGCAGAGATTTGTTCTGGAACGGCTGCTTCTTGTTCAGCCAGTCCTCCAGTGCCTTGCCCGTCTCGTAGGCGGTCCCGCCCTGGCGGCCGCGGTCAATGTGGTAGAAGGTCTTGCTGTAAGGCACTAGCACCCGCACCAGCCGGCGTTTACGCATGCCATCCAGGTCGCCGATCCAGGTGTTCGGCACCGACAGCACCATGGCGTCGATTTCTGTCTCTTCGGCGGGTGTCAATTCCACGTTGGGCAGGTCGGGCGGCGAGGCCTGGATGCTGAGGCTGAGGCTGAGGCTGAGGGAGAGTAAGAGCAGGGCGGTCAGCGAGCGCCACAGAGAGTCACGCCGACTAGGAAACCCACGCATGGAGATGCTCCTGCGCTGGTGATTCGGGCCGAATGGTCGAGGTAGAGTGAATCCCTATTAGCTTAGCCCGGCCTTGATGAGGATGCCGGCCGGATCCACCCCATCTATCTGCTCCGGTTTGAGGAAGCGTTGCGCGTAACTCTGGTAGATCCCCGTGCGGATAAACAGTCCGAACAGTTCAGGGTCGATATGCGCGCCACGGCACATGCCGGCCATGATGCCCAAGGCTTCGGAGAGGGTTTTGCCCTTCTTGTACGGGCGGTCGACCGCCGTCAGGGCTTCAAAGATATCGGCAATCGCCATCATCCGGGCGGGCAGGCTCATCTCTTCGCGCAGCAGGCGCTTCGGATAACCCGTGCCGTCCATTTTTTCGTGGTGGCCGCCCGCGATCTCCGCAACGTTTTGCAAGTGCGGCGGGAAGGGCAGGTGGCTGAGCATCAGGATGGTCTGCACGATGTGGTGGTTGATGATGTAGCGCTCTTCCTGGGTCAGCGTGCCGCGGGTTATGCCCAGGTTGTACAGTTCGCCACGGTTGAACTTGTACTCAGGCACCTCCAGCTTGAAGCCCCAGGGGTTATCGGTCGGCAGGCTTTCGTTGGCCGCCCGCTCGAGCAGATGCTCCGGCTTGTCGGCCAGCAGCGGTTCGACCACCGGTAGCGTCGGGGCCGGACGGCGTGATTGGCGCTGGTTCTCTTCCCAGGACACGCCAAGACGGTCATCCAGGGTACGCACCCAGGTGCGTTGCGCAATGGTGCGCAAGCGTTCGAGATCGGCATCGGCCATGGCCTCAGCGCCGACATTGCTGCGGGCGACGAAGGCGAACTCGTCGTCGAGAGTGCTCAGCGCGGCATCCCGCCGCGCAGCCAAGTAGGACTCTTCGCCACCTTGCGCCAGCGCTTGCCAGTAACTGACCCAGGCATCGCGCTTGAGGACCTCGAAGCGTGTGCGTATTTCGTGGATGCGGTCGTAGAGGGTTTCCAGCTTGGTGGCCTTGTCGACCACGTATTCCGGGGTGGTGACCTTGCCGCAGTCGTGCAGCCAGGCGGCGATATGCAGCGCCTCCCATTCTTCATCGGTCGGCCGATAGTCGCGGAAGGCGGGTTCGTCACTGTCGGCGGCCGCGCGGGCGAGCATCAGGGTAATTTCCGGGACGCGCTGACAATGTCCACCGGTGTAAGGGCTCTTGGCGTCGATGGCGCCGGCGATCAGTTGGATGAAGGCGTTCAGCAACTGTTTCTGTTTCTCCAGCAAACGTTGGCTCTCGATACAGAGTGCGGCGACGCCAGACACCGCCTCGACGAAGGCGATGCGTTCCGGGCGCAGCATGGTCAGGTCCGACTCGGAGCCGGTATCGCGATGCAGCAGTGTCAGCACGCCGAGCGTCTCGCCTTGGCGGTTATGCAGCCCGGCGTTGACCAGGTGTACCCGTGGGCTGTCGAGGGTCTGCAGCAGGCTCTGAAAGGCGCCGGCCTGATCGAAACCGAGGGCGAGCACGGTGCTGTCGCCGCCACAGGCCGGCTGCTGTAGCCAGGCGGGAAGCTCGCTGGCATTGCGGGCATAGCTTGGGATGGCGTGTTCTTCGAGGTTGTGCCGCTTGCCATTGAGGATCAGGCCGTGTGGTTCCAGGCGGCCACTGTCGGCGTCGATCAAATAGATCAGCCCGCCTTGGGCCTCGCTGATGCCCACGGTCTCCTGCAAGACGCGTTCGAGCAGCGTCTCGAAGCGGGTTTCGGCGGACAGGCTGGCCGCGATATTGAGGAAACTGGAAAGGGTCTCCTTCATGTGCGCCATGGAGACGGCCAACTGGTCGATCTCCAGCACCGGCGAGTGCCCGCTGGCCGGGTAGTTGAAATCAAAGCTGCGGATCGCTTCGGCCTCGGACACCAGGGCGCGTAGCGGTTTGACGATGATCCGCGAGCTCAGCCAGCCCAGCGGCAAGCACAGCAGCAGAATGCCCAGCGTGACCACAGCGCCTTGCCAGCGAATGCGGTAAGCGTCCGTCAATAGCTCATCTTCGGGCACTACTAAGGCCAGATTCAGACCTTGCGGGCCACCCTCTTGCAGGTGGCTGCGGGAGACTATCCAGCGCCGTGTGGCCAGGTTCAGGGTGCCCTGTTGCAGGCCGTCGGGGTCTTGATCCAGGAGTGCCGCCAGCACGGGGCTGAGGTCGCGCGCCTTCGCCAGCTGCGCCCGTTCACCCGGCACGATCAGTCGGGCGCTGTCGGGATAAGCCACGGCGTTACCCGCCGAGTCGAACAGCACCACTTCGCTGGATGACGTGACTTTATGACCGGCCAGGGTGGCGGAAAGGTCGGCCAGGGTCAGGTCGGCTGCCAGCACCGCATGCGCGCCGCTGGTGCGTGCCAGGGTGGTGCCAATGTTGCCCGTGGAAAAGAACACATAGGGTGCCGTGGTGATTTGCTCGCCGTCGGCCCGCGCACTGTTAAACCAACCTCGGGTACGAGGGTCGTAACGCTCCTTGAAGTTTGGCCTGCGACTGATCAGGTTCAGTGACTCGTCGAAATACAGCGATTCGGATTGCGCAGAGCCTTCGCCACTGCGGTCAATGGTCCAGACCTGGTAGGCGGCAGTGGCTGGAGCGTCGAAGCGCTCTTTGAGGATGGTCGTGCGCAGTGGCCGAACCATGAAGAAATCGCCGTCGTCATAACCCAAATACAGCGCTGCCAGTTTTGGGTTGTCGCGCAGCGCCAGGGCAAAGGGTTGCAGGAGCGCGATACGCTGGTAATTGTCGGTCGCCTGGTTGGTTTCATTGAGTGCCAACAGGCTGAGCAGGTGACGGATCGGCTGGTAGGTGTGGTTCAGATCCAGCTGCACATCCTCCTGGATGCGGTTGAACAGCTTGGCGCTGCTGGAAAAGATGATCTCGGAGGTTTGCCGATAGTTGAACAGGCCAAGCACCACGCCGCTGAGTAGCAGGAGCAAGGTAAAGAGTGCGCTGATGTGTACGTGCAGCGGAAAGCGGCGTTCATCTGCTCGGACGGTTCTGGTCATCGCGCTTCACTCCATAGATGGCGCAGCAGGGCTCCGCAAGCATAGTGAAGCCCGG
>JBOICE010000168.1:0-4266 GCA_050739815.1 Pseudomonas sp.
CTGTTCTGGCGCCCGCTCGATGCCGCATTGGTGATGCCACGCCGCCTCAGCCGCTTGGCGGGGTTCGAGGCCGTCCAGGCAACCTGCGCGGAACTGGGCTGGCCGATTGCCCTGCGCGATACCGGCGGCGAGCCGGTTCCGCAGTCGGCGGCGGTGTTGAACGTGGCCCTGGCCTACGCCGTGCCACCCAAGGATCACGAACAAACGCGTATCGAGACCGCTTACCTGCGCCTCTGCCAGCCCTTGTGCGAGTGGCTGCGCGGCCTCGGCCTGGAACCCGGCATCGGCGAGGTGGACGGGGCCTTCTGCGACGGGCGTTACAACGTCACCCTGGATCAGCGCAAGTTAGTCGGTACGGCCCAGCGCTGGCGGCGCCGTCAGACGGACGGGCGCTACGTGACCCTGGCGCATGCCGCGATCCTGTTGGAAAACCAGCGCCAGTCGATGGTCGAGGTGGTCAATACCTTCTATCAGGGCTGCAACCTGGAGACCCGTTGCCGGGCGAGTAGCCACGTGGCGCTGGATGAGCTCCTGATGGATGTGTGGCCGGCAACGGTAAGCCTGCAGGAGTGCTATCGGCGCCAACTCGCAGAGGCGGGGTTGGCGCTGGGCTGAGCGTTTGGCGGGACAGCCCGACTCGACCACCTGCCGACTCTGGCGCAGCAGAGCATCCTTCAGCGTTTGGAGATCAAGTCCCTATGCCGACCATCAAGGAGCGCTATCTGCTGGCCCGCGAGCGCTATTTTCGTGGGCACCCGAGCGAGCAGGCCGAAATCAATGCGATCGATCCGAGCGTATTTACCGGGATCGGCCTGTCGCTGGAGGAGGGCAGGGAGCAGAAGCGAACGGAATTCTTCGCCAGGGCAGCCAAGCGGCTTGGCATTGACGCGCATGAGCTGGTCATTCAGCTGGTAGCCAGTTCCGAGTTGGAAGCCCAGGAGTGGCGCCTCGCTCATCACCGGGACATCGCCGACACCCTTGGCATGGGCTGGCAGGAATACCAGCGGCTCAACGGGATCGCCGAAGGCTGAGCCCTCGATGCAGCTCCGGCCAGCGGCCAGCCTCTGGATCGCCTGCCCGATAGTTGCCCTGTTGTCGTTAGCGGCTCTGCACTGGCGTGTCGCCGGCGGGGTAGAACAGCGATTGTATAGATTGTTTGGCGCTTTATTTGATGCCCAGTCGTTTGGCTAAACGGCTAAGATTGGCCCGATCGATACCCAGTTCACGAGCCACTTCAGTCCATTTTTCGGCATGACGGGCAATGGACTGTTCAATCATGCGTTTCTGGAAAGCATCCACGGCCATTCGCAGATCAAGGCCCGGAGGAATATCGTCTTTTCCCACTTCATTTCGCTCTTCGACTGCCAACTGAGGCTGACTTGGAAGATCCAAGGTTTTTCCCTCGATGGTCAAAATTCGTGGTCGCTCTGCGCACAGGGAAAGAGATTTAAGCGCTGCGCGACCAATCAGGTGTTCCAGTTCGCGAACATTTCCCGGCCAGTCGTAAGCCAGCAAGGCTTTTTGCGCGTCTTGGCTAAGCCTCAGGCTACGCAGCCCCATACGCGCGCGATTCTCTTCGAGAAAATAGCCGGCAAGGAGCAGGACGTCTCTTGCGCGTTCACGCAATGCAGGTACTTGCAGGGGATAGACCCCCAGGCGGTGATAGAGGTCGGCCCGGAATCTGCCCGCCTTGACCTCGGCGGTCAGGTCACGGTTGGTGGCAGCTATGACCCGCACGTCTACTTTGTGCTCACGGTCTGAGCCGACTCGCTGTAGCTGTCCACTCTGCAAGACACGCAACAGTTTCGCTTGCACAGCGAGCGGCAGCTCGCCGATTTCATCGAGAAATAGCGTGCCACCGTCAGCCAGCTCGAACTTCCCGCTACGATCGCTGACCGCCCCTGAGAATGCGCCCCGCACATGTCCGAACAGCTCGCTCTCAACCAAGGTGTCGGGTAGCGCCGCGCAATTCAGGCTGATGATTGGGCGCATGGAACGCCTAGAGGCGGCGTGAATGGCTTCTGCAACCAGCTCCTTGCCCACCCCAGTCTCGCCGGTTATCAGCACCGTCAGGTCGCTGTCTCCAATCAGACGTATCTCATCCTGCAGCTGTTTGTGCGCCGCACTCTGGCCGATGAGCTCGCGCGGCCGATGCCGATCGGCGGCTTGTTTGTAGACCTCGGTCAGTTGGCTCTGATCCTCGATTCGACGAGCGAGTACCTTGATTCTTTCGCTGGCTTTGACGGTCGCTGCAGCGAGGCTTGCAAAAGCTTCAAGGGTATTCAGATCGACCTGGCCAAACCTCGCGGGGTCAAGGGCATCCAGCGTCAACAAGCCCCAAAGCTGATCATCCACGTACAGCGGACAGCCGAGGCAGTCATGCACCTCAAGATGCCCACGGTGCCCTTCGACCAATCCATCGTAAGGGTCGGGTAGGCCGCAGTCGGTCGCGAACCGTGTCGGCCCTCTGCGTTCGAGCAGAGCCTGCAGTCGTGGATGCTCGGACGCCTTGAAGCGGCGACCGAGAGTGTCGGCACTCAAACCGTCAACCGCGACCGGAACCAGTACCCCATCACTCAGTTTGAGCAAGGCGCTTGCATCACTTGGGAAGAGCTGTTTCGAGGATGCCAGCAACCTGCGGTAGCGCTCCTCGTCACTGAGATCCTTCGACAGGTCTGCGACTAGGGGAATAAGTGTTTGCAGCAAAGGGTTAGTGGTCATGATGACTATCTACTGGTCTATATGACTAATTATCGACGTGGTCAAAAACACACATAAAATAATAAGTTATTGATATCTATCGATTAAATAAGTGGCACGATTTCTGATGTGTCTCGAGTGCCTAAAAGCTAACACGCCCGAAGTTACCTATGCAGGAATTTGCTAGCAGCCTGCCTCTGACCGCTTTACCAGAGGGTTGCAGCGCAGCTGCAGTGACCTCAGCGAGCAGGCCTATCTGGTCAAGAGCGACAAGGCTGGTCACATGAGCGCTGATGCTTCGAATCTCTGATTTACACCCGGCGCGCAGGCCACTCTGTGCGACGGTCGACTCCATGCAGCTGATTGAGTAAAGGGATCCAATATGCTTTCTGATCAACATCGTGCACTCGTAAAAGCCACCGTTCCGCTGCTTGAGAGCGGTGGTGAAGCCCTGACACGACACTTCTACGACCTCATGCTCACCGAATATCCAGAAGTCCGGCCGCTGTTTAACCAGGCCAACCAGGCAAGTGGTGACCAGCAACGCGCCCTGGCTAACGGCGTGCTTATGTACGCTCGGCACATCGACCAGCTCGAGGCTCTGGGGCCTTTGGTGGGGAAGATCATCAACAAGCACGCCGCGCTGCAGATCCTGCCGGAGCATTACCCCATCGTGGGTACCTGCTTGCTGCGCGCAATCCGTGAGGTGCTGGGCGCCGAGATCGCAACGGACCAGATCATCGAGGCCTGGGCCGCTGCCTATGCTCAGCTGGCCGACATTCTGATCGGCGCCGAAGAAAGTATTTACGCCAGCAGCGCCGCGGCGCCGGGCGGCTGGCGCGGCGGTCGGGCTTTTCGGGTGGCGAGGAAAGTTAAGGAGAGTGACGAAATCACCTCCTTCTACTTTGCACCTGAAGACGGGGAGGCCATCATCGACTACGTGCCAGGCCAGTACATCGGTATCCGCCTGGAGATAGAGGGTGAGGAGGTTCGCCGCAATTACTCGCTATCCGCCGGCAGCAATGGCAAGGAGTACCGTATCAGCGTCAAGCGTGAGGCTGGGGGGCGAGTCTCCAATCATCTTCACGATAGTTTTGAGGTGGGTACGCGTCTCGAACTGTTTCCGCCTGCCGGAGACTTTGTACTGCAGCCATCGGAAAAGGCCTTGGTATTGATCACGGCCGGGGTTGGCATTACCCCTGCGCTTGCCATGGTCGAAAGCGCTCGCGAATCAGGCCGTCCGATTCACTTTATTCATTGCGCGCGCAATGCTGGGGTGCACGCTTTCCGCCGGTGGATCGAGGAGCAGTCCGCGGCTTTCCCGCAGATCAAAAACTTCTTCTGTTACAGCGAACCCCGCGCTGGGGATGAATCTCACGCAGAAGGTTTCCTCTCACGAGAACTCTTGGCCAACTGGCTGCCGGCTGACAGAGACCTGGACGCCTATTTCCTGGGCCCTAAACCGTTCATGGCGCAGATCAAGAAGCATCTCCGTGATCTTGGCGTGCCTGAGAGCCAGTCACACTACGAGTTCTTCGGACCGGCAAGCGCCTTGGATGGCTGACC
>JBOICE010000169.1:0-2830 GCA_050739815.1 Pseudomonas sp.
GACGCGGAACATCTCCTGGAAGTCCGGATCGTGGTCCTGCAGGGCGTAATACAGCGGGCGCGAGCCGATGATGACGACTTTGATCTGCAGCGGAATCACCTGCGGGGTCAAGGTTACCGTCGCCAAACGCCCCAACTCGCCGAGCGGCGACTCCATCTTCAACTTGCGCGCATGCAGGGCGCGCTTCAGCGCATCCCAGACAAACGGCTCACCGAGCAGCTTCTCCGCTTCCAGCACCAGGAAGCCACCGTTGGCGCGGTGTAACGCCCCCGGCCGCAACTGCCGATAGCTGGTGTAGAGCGCGCCCTGGTCGGTGCTGTACTCGATGCGACCGAATAAGTTGTCATAGGTCGGGTGCGACTCGAACACCACCGGTGCGCCACCGCTGACATGATGGCCCACTACCAAACTGGGGCTGTACTGCTCTTCCAGCAACTTGCGGGCCTGCGCATCGACCTTGTTCTCATCCACCAACTGCTCGACCACGGTTTTCAGCAGATTGACCTGCACGGCCTGCAGGTAGGCGCAGACCCCGGCGTTTTCCGCGTACTTCTCCGACAGCGGCGCAAGCAGCGGCTGCAGTGCCAGGGTGATGGTTTCCTCATTCAACTGGCGCAGCTGATTGCTCGACTCGCGCTTCCATTGCGGCAGGCTGGCCAGCTCTTCGTTGAGACGTTCCTCCAGCGCCGAGATATCGGCGTGGAAACGCTCGCGCTCGGCTTCCGGCAGTTGGGAGAACTCGGCCTCGTCCAATGCCTTGCCGTCTTTCATCGGAGTGAAGGCGATATTGCTGCTGTCGCGGAAGAGGGCGATCTCCTTCTCCAGCGCCAGGCGCTCGATCACATCCAGCGCGCGGTCGTAGCGCTGGTTGAACGCGCGGTCGATGGCGCTTTTCTTCTGCTGATAGGCCGGGTGCTCGAACACCGCCGGAAAGGTCGCCAGCAGGTTATCGATCAACACCTCGATATCGGTGATACAGGCGCTCGCGGTGCCCGGCGGCAGTTTCAGCGCACGCGGCTCGCGCGGCTCGTCGAAATGATTGACGTAAACCCAGTCCGCCGGTGTTTCCAGGCGCTTGGCCTCGGCCTTGAGGTAGCGCTTGACGAAAGAGAAACGGCCGGTACCCGGCTCGCCCATGACAAACACGTTGTAGCCGGGGCGCGGCATCGCCACGCCAAACTGCAGGGCCTCTACCGCACGCTCCTGACCCAGCACACCGCGGAAGGGCTCCAGATCATCGGTGAGATTGAATTTGAACTGGCTGGCATCGAAGGGACGGGCCAGCGCATCGGGCGCAAGGCGCAGGCCGGCAGCAAGGGGATCAGGCATCGGGAGTCCTTACATCGGGCGGGGCAAAACCGCGGGAGATGGCCGCATTCTGGCGCTGGCTGAATACACCTGGCAAGGCGTTCACAGCGAACCGCTTCAATTGCCCAAATCCGCGCAGCCCAGGCAGTACTCGGCAGCCGGCATGACCGCCAAGCGTGCCGGCTGAATGGGCTCGCCGCAGCGCAGACAGTAGCCATAGGTACCTTCCGCCAGCCTTAGCTTGGCCAAACCTACCAGCCGTAAAGTCACCTCGGACTCGGCCAGCAAGGCTTCCAGCACTTCGTCGTTCTGCCGCTGGAGGGCCTGTTCGGCGAAATCCGGCGAGTGACTACGGGCCAAGTCTTCGCGGATGGCATTCGCCCGCGCGCCATACTCGGCGAGCATGGCGTCCAGTGCGGCCCGAGGGTCGAAGGCAGTCATGGTGCACACTCCTAAAGCAAAGCCTTCTGTAAGTGTGGACGCTGCCGCGCAGCCTGCACGGGGCATAGATAAAACTTGCGCAATTGCCTGAGCGGGGCAGCCTTGACACCCATGCACGGCATCCTCAAAGCTCCGCGCATTGCCTTAGAAGAAGAACGCTGATCTTGAAACGGATTTTATTCTCTCTGGCCCTATGCATATGCGGCTCACTTCAGGCTGCGCCAAACCTACCCAATCAGCGCTTGAGCGCCCTGGCCAGCGACCCGCACTGGATTGCCCTCGGCCACTATGAAACCGGCAAGCTCGGAGGCTGGCGTAGCTATGTCGACGACGAACAGTTCTTCCTCGCACCCAATGGCGAGAGTGACCCAGTTGCCGAGTTGGCCGCCACGCTCGAAGCCTTGTATGCCCCGACCGGCAGTGGCGATCAACATGCCCAGTGCGTGTACCCCGCACGCACCCGCTGGCTGCGCGAACAGCTACCATTGAGCGATCTGCCACAACCCGCCTGCGGCGAGTTCGATGCCTGGTTCAAAGACATCGCCCCACACAGCAGTGTGCTGATCTTCCCCGCCGCCTACCTGAACAGCCCATCCTCGATGTTCGGCCACACCCTGCTGCGCATCGACCAGGCCGACGTGCAGAGCAACAACACCGCGCTGCTCAGCTACGCGCTGAATTTCGGCGCCTTTATCGAGGGCATGGACAACAGCATTCTCTACGCCTGGAAAGGCCTGATGGGTGGCTATCCGGGGCTATTCGCCCTAGTGCCCTACCGCGAAAAGCTTGCCGAATACCGCAGCCTGGAAAACCGCGACCTGTGGGAATACCGGCTGAACCTGACGCAAGAGGAAACCGCACGGATGGTCGAGCATGTCTGGGAGCTGAAACAGATCCAGTTCGACTACTTCTTCTTCGACGAGAACTGCTCCTTCCGCCTGCTCGAACTGCTGGAAATTGCCCGGCCCGGCATCGAACTCACCGAGCAGTTCCCTCTCACCGCCATCCCCACCGACACCGTGCGCGCGGTGAAGAACGCCGGCCTGGTGGAACGCATCGACTATCGCCCATCCCGTGAACA
>JBOICE010000170.1:0-4098 GCA_050739815.1 Pseudomonas sp.
AGGTTTTCAGCTGGATCTGGCCAAAGCCATCAATCGCCTGGGCGGCGTTGGTGAGCAGGTTGAGCAGCACCTGGTTGATCTGCGAAGGCGCACAGGCAATGCGTGGCAGCTCGCCGAATTGCGCGACGACTTCAGCCTTGTCCTTGATGCTGTTGCGGACGATCACCAGCGCGCTGCGAATGCAGTCGTTGAGGTCGACTTCTTCGCTCATGGCGCGATCCAGGCGGGCGAAATCCTTGAGGCCGACGACCAATTCGGCAATCTGCCCCAGGCCATACAGGGTGTCGTTGAACAGCTGGTTTAAGTCCTCCACCAACAACTCAGGCGCAGCCTGTTCGCGCGCGCTGGCGGCCTGTTCGAGCGCCCGAGCCAGACGCTCCTCGGTGCAGGCCGGGGCGCTCAGGCAATCGGCCAGAGCCGCTTGGGTCTCGGCCAACAGAAACAGCGGCGCACTCAACTCACGCAGCAATTCGACGTTGTTTTTCACGTAGCCCAGCGGGGTGTTCAACTCGTGGGCAACGCCGGCGACCATCTGCCCGAGGGAGGCCATTTTTTCCGACTGCACCAACTGGGTCTGCGACTCCTTGAGATCGATCAAGGCCCTGCGCAACACCGTGTTGCGCTGGGCGATGCGGGCTTCCATGGCCTTGAGCAGGTCGAGCACCGTGCCAATTCCCTGGTAGCGACCCGCAGCGTCGACCAGGATGAAATCTTCGGTGATCGGATATTGCAGCTGGCCGGTGATCTGCTTGGCCGCATCGTCGAGGCTGGTTTCCAGGCTGACCACCAACGGTGCCGGGTTCATCACCTCTTGGATCGGATGGCGGCCGCGCAAGTCGCGACCGAAGCGTTGCATGAAGATGTCCTGCAACTTGGAGCGGCTGACCAAGCCCACCGGGCGCTCGGCGGCATCGACCACCGGCAGGGAGAGAAAGGCCTTGTGTTCGGGCGTCAGCAAACGGTCGGCCACATCGCTGATACTCATGCTCGGCAACAGTGGCGCAACAGGTTTGAGCAGGCGGCTTAGAGCACTGGCGGCGATCATTGGCGCAGACTTCCTGTAGTAAGGAGTCGGCCATTCAAACAGTGCCAAGTTGCCAGCATGTGACAGCTGTCACGTCTGCTGCGCTTATCAGCCAGCCACGCCGATCAGGCCGCTGTGGCGCGGGCCGGGAGCAGGCTTTTATCTGACAGTTCGCAAACCTGGGGGTATGGTGAAGAACAGGCAAAATTTTCCGGAACACGCAAAACGCTGGATGATCGAAACTGTGCAGTGAACGACCAGCCGTCACTCACGAACCGCTGCTAACCGCAGCTCAGGGAGGCCGTTATGCCTTGGTACGCTTGGCTGATTATGGTGCTTGCCATCGGCTCGATAGTCGGTGGTTTGCTCATGCTGCGCGACACCGCGAAGAAGTTACCGCTGACCGACGAGCAACTGAAACGCATCCATGAACGCAACGCCGAGATGGACGCCAAAGACGCGCACGACCGCTAGCCTCGCAGTCCTGCTGTTACTCACCGGCTGCGTCCACGCGCCCCCTGCCCCAAGCGATGCCTGCGTCGCGCTGTTCGCTGCCCGCGAGCGTGTCAGCACGGCCACCCACGACGCCCAATACCATGTGTTAGGCGGTTTTTATGGGCTGCGCAGCGACCGCGTACTGGCCGCCCTTGGCCCCACCGCGCACACCCCTGAGCAACGCCGTCTCTGGTTGCAACGCCTGGCCGAACACGACGTAGAAGCCAGCACCATCGAGCTGGGTAATCTAGCGCCGCGCGCACAGCAGGGCTGGAACGGCAGTGCGCGACAGCAGCAACTGCAAACCTGCCGCACGGCGCAGCAAGAACGCTTATCAGGCAACGAGCACGACTTCAACAACGCCGTCGCCGCGGCGCAGGTGCCCGACGATTACCGCGGCTGGGCGCGCGCACTGGGCCTCTACCCGCTGTTCAAACCGCTCTATCAACGCCTCATCGCGGCTTGGCAGGCCGAGGATGCCAAGGCACAAGCACCGCTCGATAGCGCCAATTGGCTGGCCTACCGACCACTGCCTGGCGCGGAGCTGTTCAACCCGCCGCTGCATGAGGATGCCCTGGGCCTGCCGCAGCCCGACCCGCAGCAACGCGCCGCCCTGTTCGCCCGCCATGCACCCTGGCTGCGGATTGCCCAACGCAGCTCGGCCGACCGCCTGGGCAGCCCATTCTTCTTGAACGATGGCCAACGCGCCTTCGATCCACTGGCGCCTCAGCTGTTTCAACACCTTGGCTGGAGCCAACTCAACGGGCGCTGGCACCTGCAACTGATCTACCAGTTCTGGTTCAGCCGGAGGCCCAAACCCCACGCACTGGATCTCTATGGCGGCGAACTGGATGGTTTGCTCTGGCGCGTCACCCTGGACGAGCACGGCCAAGCGCTGCTCTACGACAGCATTCACCCCTGCGGCTGCTGGCAGAGTTTCTTCCTGCCGGCAGATTCGCCGCTGAAGTTTCGCCAGCCGGCGGATCTGGAAGCGCGCACGGCCAGGCGGGTCGAAACCAGCGGCGATCTAGCGCCGACCCTCTGGTTAAGCGCGAATGAACACAGTCTGCTGTGGGTCGATGGGCGCCGCCCGCACTACCCCGGCATCGACTATCAACAGCTCGAACTCAGCAGCCTGCGCCAACTGCGTCACCCGCAAGGCCTGCGCAGCCTGTATGCCAGCGACGGCCTGGTGCCAGGCAGCGAGCGCCTGGAACGCTGGCTATTGTGGCCTTCGGGGGTGGCCTCCCCCGGCGCCATGCGCCAATGGGGCCGACACGCCACGGCCTTCTACGGCCGCGCGCAGTTCGATGATCCAGCACTGCTGGAGCGGTATTTCTCCGCGCCCTGAGTGAGCGCATCTGCATGGCGCGGTCAATCTGTTGTATCCGTTGCTACTGAGCTATCCGCTGCGACTGGCATGACCGCAATCTGATTGCGAGCGAATATCTCCGCCAGTTGCCCGCGCTCGCGCAGTGTCTGCAACAACGCACTCAACGCCTGGGCACTGATCGGCGCTTGCGGCCGTAACAGGGCGTAGTGGTGATAGATCTGATCAACCCGCGCAGAGACCAGAAACTGGCTGGCAATCTCGCGATTACGTGCCAGGAAATCGCTCAGGTACGAGCGGGTCACCAGAGCGATCTCCGCCCGCTCCTTCAGCACCATCGACAGGTTGCTGTCGTGGGAATAGGTCAGCTTGGCGTTGAACTCCTGCGCAAGAAACTTGGGCTCGGCATTGAAACCGGCAAAGGCATAGTGATAACCGCTGTAGAGCGCCAATCGCTTGCCTTGTAGCGTCGAGAAATAGTCCTGATCGCGACCCGTCACGGCTCGAGTCACGAATACCTCGGCATCCTCCAGGCCCAGGTCGACGGCAGTGTGGGCAACCGTCTGCCAACCCCATTGCGGGTTTTCGAAGATCGCCATGTCGACCCGCCCCTGCTCGAGGTCGCGGTAACGTCGGGGCAGAGAGGTCGGCACCGCTATGAAGCGGTACTCGCTTTGTGCCTGATTGAGCGCAGCGAGCAGCTGGGGTAACAAGCCCCTGCCCGCCTCACCTTGCTCTTGTTTGAAGACATAAGGCGGGAAGTACGCCGCGCCCACCCGCACAAGTTGTTCAGCCACGGCAGGTAAGCAAAAGCTTGTACAGAGCCCCAGCAAAACACCTGCAAACGCCCGGTGCAGAGATAACACCATTAACCCCCCAATATCCTTATTCAGAGCGCTAAGCCCGCAAGAGTCGATTTACCGAACGCTTCAGTCGGCCTTGATGACTAAAGACAAGGCTTCTTCGGCCAACTGGTCCAGCGTCATCGGCCCTTCCGGGCGGAACCAGGTGTTTGTCCAGCACAGGGCGCCAGTGAGAAAGCGCCGCTGAATGAACGGGTCGCCGTTGAAGTAACCGGCGCTCTTGGCCTCGCCCAGCACCTTGAGCCAGATCTGCTCATAGGTATCGCGCAGATCGAGAATATAGGCCTGGCCCTCATCGGACAATGAACGCCACTCATAGACCAGCACCGCCATCGCCTCGCCCGTGCCGCCCATGATCGATTGCAACTCGCAACGAATCAGCGCCA
>JBOICE010000171.1:0-22480 GCA_050739815.1 Pseudomonas sp.
ATGCCGGAGCAGCGGCTATCGACCTGACCTGTTGAGTCACTCCCGGGAGGGAAATCATGCATAACAACAATAATGAGCAAGCCATTACCCAGATAGAAACCTTCGGCGTCGAACAGATTCCCGACGCCGAACGCAACGCCAAACCGATCGATCTGTTTCGCCTGATCTTCGGCGGCGCCAACACCTTCGCCACCGCCGTGCTCGGCAGTTTCCCGGTGCTGTTCGGCCTCTCGTTCCAGGCCGGGGTCTGGGCGATCCTGCTCGGCGTCCTGGTCGGCTCGATCATCCTCGCGCCAATGGGCCTGTTCGGCCCGCTCAACGGCAGCAACAACGCGGTCTCTTCCGGTGCGCACTTCGGCGTGCATGGGCGGATCGTCGGCTCCTTCCTCTCCTTGCTCACCGCCATCGCCTTCTTCTCGCTGTCGGTGTGGAGCTCGGGCGATGCCCTGGTCGGCGGCGCCAAGCGCCTGATCGGCCTGCCGGAAACCGACCTGACCCTGGGCCTGGCCTATGGTCTGTTCGCCATCCTGGTGCTGACCGTGTGCATCTACGGTTTCCGCTTCATGCTCTGGGTCAACAAGATTGCGGTGTGGGCCGCCAGCCTGCTGTTCCTGCTCGGCATCTTCGCCTTCGCCGGGCCGTTCGATGCCAGCTTCGCCGGTAGCGTCAACCTGGGGGCCGAAGGCTTCTGGGCCGCCTTCATCGGCGCCACCCTGCTGGCGATGAGCAACCCGGTATCCTTTGGCGCGTTCCTGGGTGACTGGTCGCGCTACATCCCGCGGGAAACGCCAAAAGGCCGGATCATGCTGGCCGTGGTCGCGGCGCAGATCGCCACCCTGATTCCGTTCTTCTTCGGCCTGGTCACCGCCACCATAGTGGCGGCGAATGCACCGGACTATATCGCCGCGAACAACTATGTCGGCGGTCTGCTCGCCGTATCGCCGGCCTGGTTCTTCCTGCCGGTCTGTCTGATCGCGGTGATCGGCGGCATGTCCACCGGCACTACCGCGCTCTATGGCACCGGCCTGGACATGTCCAGCGTATTTCCGCGCGTCCTCAGCCGGGTCAAGGCCACGCTGCTGATCGGCGTGCTGTCGATCGGCTTCATCTTCATCGGCCGCTTCGCCTTCAATCTGGTGCAGAGCGTGTCGACCTTCGCCGTGCTGATCATCACCTGCACCAGCCCATGGATGGTGATCATGATCCTCGGCCTGATCATTCGCCGCGGCTTCTACTGCCCGGATGATCTGCAAGTCTTCACCCGTGGCGAAACCGGCGGGCGCTACTGGTTCACCCACGGCTGGAACTGGCGCGGCATGGGTGCCTGGATTCCCAGCGCGCTGACCGGCCTGTGCTTCGTCAACCTGCCGGGGCAGTTCGTCGGCCCGCTGGGTGAGCTGGCCGGCGGTATCGATATCAGCCTGCCCGTCACCCTCGGTCTGGCGGCCCTGCTCTATCTGGTTTTGCTGAGCCTGTTCCCGGAACCCGCCGAAGTGTACGGCCCCCAAGGCCCGCGCTGGATCGGCGGCCGCACGACAAGCCAGCAACTAATTTCTAAAGGCTCCTCTGAAGCTGCATAACAACAAACGGCTTTAACTTTGCTACTGCCAATAACCGATGCACCAAGCCTAATAAGGAGTTACCGATGCGCACACGTCCGACTCACCTGATCGCCCTGCTGGGCCTGCTGGCCACCTCGCTGTGCCCGACCCTGCAAGCGGCCGAAAGCCAACCGTCTTTCCTCAGTGCCGGCAGCTTCCAAGTCTGCTCCGATCCGACCTTCCCGCCGCTGGAGTTCTTCGAAAAATCCGGCGATCGCGAGCCCAGCGGCTTCGACGCCGACCTGATCCGCGCCCTGGCCAAACACTGGGGGGTGCCTGCCCGCTTCATCGTCACCGAGTTCACCGGCCTGCTCCCGGGCCTGGAGTCCAAGCGGTGCGATGCGGTGATCAGCGGCACCTTGATCACCCCCGAGCGCACCCAGAAACTCAACGCCGTGCCTTACCTGGCCAGCGCCACCATCGTGTTCGGCAGTGGCAAAAGCGACCTCAAGCTGAACACCCTGGACGATCTGTCCGGCAAAGTTGTCGCGGTGCAGTCCGGCACCCGGTATGTGGCGATCATGGAGAAGCTCAACGCGCAGCTGACAGCAGCCGGCAAGACTCCGACCACCCTGCAGACCTACCCCAAGGGCAGCGACGTAGCCCAGCAAGTGCTGGTCGGCCGCGCCGCCGCCGGGCTGTCCCAGGACACCGAAATCGCCTACCGCGAACTGCAGACACCGGGTCAGTTCAAGACCCTCTACAGCTTCCCGGAAAAAGATATTTTCGGCGCCTACATGCGTCCGAACCCAGCGGACAAGCAGGCCGTCCAGGACGCAGTGAATGCGCTCAAGGCTGACGGCACGCTGAAGACCATCAGCGAGAAGTGGAAGCTCGATCCGGCCAACGTGGAAATCAGCGGGCAGTGATGCCGGCTTGACAACAAAGCTGTGCGAGCTGCCCAAGGCTAACGGCGGCGCAGCCCACAGCGCGTCGGACAGGTGCGTTACCCCGTGAAGTTCTGCGGGTGACGCCCTACCACCACTCCACTCAGCAAAGGACACGCTCATGCACTTCGATGTAGCCGTCTTCCTGGACGCCCTGACGTCCTATCCGTTCTTCAAGGGCGCCTGCATCACCCTGGTGCTGGCATTGCTCGCCCACTCGGTCGGCATCGCCCTGTCGGTGCCTGCCGCACTGGCCCTCGATGGCCCGAACAATCCGGCGCGCATGCTGTTGCGCGGCGTGCTCAGCGTGTTTCGTGGTGCCCCCACCTTGCTGCAGTTGCTGTTCGTCTGGAATGCCCTGCCGCAATTCTTCCCGATTTTCCGCGAGGCCTGGTTCACCCCGTTCTTTGCCGCCTGGATCGCCCTCAGCATCAACGAGGCGGCCTATCAGGTAGAGATCAACCGCGGGGCGCTGAAAGCCCTGGACAAAGGCCAGTTCGCCGCCGGTCATGCGCTGGGGCTGTCGCGCTGGCAGATCTTCCGTTACATCACCCTGCCGCAAGCGGCGCGCATCGCCATTCCGCCGACCGCTAACGAGTTCATCACGCTGCTCAAGATCACCTCCCTGGCCTCGGTGATTTCCCTGCAGGAACTGATGGCGGTGACCTCGCAAACCGTCTCCACCACCTTCCAGTTCTCCGAGTACTACGCGGTAGCCTTGGTCTACTACCTCGTCATGGTCTACACCCTGACTTGGCTGCAACACCGCCTGGAAAGTCGCCTGTCCTGGGACCACGTGAGCGCCGACGCGAAGAGTGTCGGTCTGCTGCAACGCACCCTCGCCCGTATGCGGCGCATTTGAGGAGCTCGCCATGAACGAAATCATCCGTCTGGAAAACGTCGGCAAACGCTACGACGACTTTCAAGTGCTGCAAGGCATCAACCTCTCGGTCAGCCAGGGCGAGAAGATCGTCATCTGTGGTCCATCGGGCTCCGGTAAATCGACCCTGATCCGTTGCATCAACCGCCTGTCACCGCACGACACCGGCACCATCACCGTGGAAAACCAGGATGTCTCCAGTAAGCACGGCAGCGCCCATGTGCGCCGTGAGGTTGGCATGGTGTTCCAGAACTTCAACCTGTTCCCGCACCTGACGGTGTTGGAAAACTGCACCCTGGCACCGATGAAAGTCCGCGGCGTATCACGCGCAGAGGCCGAAGAGCAGGCCCTGCGTTACCTGAACCGTGTGCATATCGGCTCCCAGGCGCACAAGAAACCCGGCCAGCTCTCCGGCGGCCAGCAGCAACGCGTGGCCATCGCCCGTGCGCTGTGCATGAACCCGAAAGTAATACTGTTCGATGAACCGACCTCGGCCCTCGATCCGGAAATGGTTGGCGAGGTACTCGATGTAATGACCGAACTGGCGCTGGAAGGCATGACCATGCTTTGTGTCACCCACGAGATGGGGTTCGCCCGCAAGGTCGCCGACCGCGTGGTGTTCATGGACGCCGGCCAAATCGTCGAGACCGCCACCCCGGCCGAGTTCTTCGATCACCCGAAACACGCGCGCACCCGCGCCTTTCTCTCACAGCTAAGTCACTGATTGCCCATGCACACGCCAACCGAAGCCACCCTGCGCCGCGACTTGGCCGCAGCCTATCGTCTGGCCGCCTTGTTCGGCTGGGACGACACCCTGTACACGCATTTCTCGGTGCGCCTGCCGAGCCGTGAGCCACGCTTCTTGATCAACCCTTTCGGCCTGCTGTTCGAGGAGGTGCGCGCCAGCGACCTCCTCGTCGTCGACATGCACGGCCGGGTGCTCGACGGCAATGCCGACTACAACGTCGCCGGCTTCACCATCCACAGCGCCATGCACATGGCGCGTGAGGATGCGCACTGCGTGATCCACACCCACACGCTCGCCGGTATGGCGGTTGCCGCCACCGACACCGGCCTGGCGCAGTTGAACCAGATCAGTGCCGAGTTCTATCAACGGGTCGGTTACCACGACTACGAAGGCATTGCCCTCGACCTTGGCGAGCGCGAACGGCTGGTCGCCTCGCTTGGCGACAACATCGCGCTGATCCTCCGTCACCACGGCCTGCTCAGCGTCGGCGCCAGCGTCGCCGATGCCTTCTACGTCATGTATTACCTGAACAAATCCTGCGAAATCCAGCTGAGTGCCGCCGCGCTGCAAGGCGTGCGGGAAATGCCGGGCAAGCTCAGCCAACACGCCTGCGAACAATTCCAGGGCGCCGAGTGGCAACGCCAGCTGCTCTGGGAAGCCTGGTTGCGCAAGCTCGAGCGCCTCGACCCGGATTATAAGAACTGAGGCCCCGCGCTCTCGCAGAACACCCGCAATACCCCCGCTTGAACCTTCTGCCAATGGCGCGGTGTGAGCAATAACGCGCCATGACCTGCCTGGCACGGGCCTGACCGGCTCGTGCCTACAACAATGAGAAAGAGAGACCTGTAATGGCTTTGGATATTTTCGTAGTACTGCTCTATGTCGCCGGCATGCTTGCGCTCGGCTGGTACGGTATGCGCCGCGCCAAGACCCGCGAAGACTACCTGGTAGCCGGACGCAACCTAGGCCCGACCTTCTACCTCGGTACCATGGCCGCCACCGTGCTCGGCGGCGCCTCCACCATCGGCACCGTGCGTCTCGGCTATGTCCATGGGTTATCCGGCTTCTGGCTGTGCGCCGCACTGGGCCTGGGCATCATCGGCATCAGCCTGTTCCTGGCCAAGCCGCTGATGAAGCTGAAGATCTACACCGTGACCCAGGTGCTGGAACGTCGCTTCAACCCGACCGCGCGCCACGCTAGTGCAGCGATCATGCTGGTCTATGCGCTGATGATCGGCGCCACCTCGACCATCGCCATCGGTACCGTCATGCAGGTGCTGTTCGGCCTGCCGTTCTGGGTCTCCATCCTCATCGGCGGCGGCGTAGTCGTGGCCTACTCCACCATCGGCGGCATGTGGTCGCTGACCCTGACCGACATCGTGCAGTTCCTGATCATGACCGTCGGCCTGGTGTTCATCCTCATGCCGATGTCGATCAGCGATGCTGGCGGCTGGGACGCTCTGGTGGCCAAGCTGCCGGCCAGCTATTTCTCGCTGACCGCAATCGGCTGGGACACCATCACCACCTACTTCCTGATCTACTTCTTCGGCATCTTCATCGGCCAGGACATCTGGCAGCGCGTGTTCACCGCGCGTAGCGAGAAGGTCGCCAAATTCGCTGGCTCCGCCGCCGGCATCTACTGCGTGCTCTACGGCCTGGCCGCCGCCCTCATCGGCATGGCTGCCAAGGTGCTGCTGCCGGACCTGGACAACGTCAACAACGCCTTCGCCAGCATCGTGCAGCTGTCCTTGCCCGACGGCATCCGTGGCCTGGTGATTGCCGCCGCCCTGGCTGCCCTGATGTCCACCGCCGCCGCTGGCCTGCTGGCCGCTTCTACCACTGCCGCCCAGGACCTCTGGCCGCTGCTCAGTGGCCGCAAGGGCGAGGAAGGCAGCGCCCATGAAAACCGCATCTTCACCCTGCTGCTCGGCGTTGCCGTACTGGCCATCGCCCTGGTGGTGAGTGACGTGATCAGCGCCCTGACCCTGGCCTACAACCTGCTGGTGGGCGGCATGCTGATCCCGCTGCTGGGTGCCATCTACTGGAAGCGCGCCACCACTGCCGGCGCTATTGCCAGCATGGTACTGGGCAGCCTGACCGCGGCCTTCTTCATGTTCACCGACGGTCTCGACGCGAACACCCCGATCTACTACAGCCTGGCAATCGGCCTGGTCAGCTTCGTGCTGGTCAGCCTGCTATCGCCGCGCCAAGTGACCGCTCCCAGCGCGGCATAAGCGCCTATTCTGAGCGCGCGGGCAGTCCGCTCTCATTCAGCCCTCGCCCTTCCCAGGGAGAGGGCTTTGCCACTACTCGTTAAGGAGTGCCGATGACTACCTGCGGCGAATTTCTGGTCAAACAACTCGAGGCCTGGGGCGTCGATACCGTGTTCGGTATTCCCGGCGTGCACACCGTGGAGCTGTATCGCGGCCTGCCGCACAGCACGATTCGCCACATCACGCCACGGCATGAACAGGGCGCCGGCTTTATGGCCGATGGCTATGCCCGCGTCAGTGGCAAGCCGGGTGTCTGCTTCATCATCACCGGTCCGGGGATGACCAATATCATCACCGCCATGGCCCAGGCGTATGCCGACTCGATCCCGATGCTGGTGATTTCCAGCGTCAACGAGCGTTCGCGCCTCGGCAGTGGCAACGGCTACCTGCACGAACTGCCCAATCAGCGTGCGCTGACCGCTGGCGTAACGGCCTTCAGCCACACCCTGCTCGACGTCGACCAACTGCCGGCCGTGCTGGCCCGCGCCTTCGCCGTGTTCGACAGCGAGCGCCCACGCCCGGTACACATCGAACTGCCACTGGACATCATCACCGCTTCGACCGAGCACATGCGTGTGCAACCGCGCACCCAGATCGCGCGCCCGGCCGGCGCCATGGCGCAACTGCGCGAGGCAGCCGCGAAATTGCGCGCCACCAAACGCCCGCTATTGCTCCTGGGCGGCGGCTGCGTGGATACTCAGCAGGAAGCCCGCGCCCTGGCAATCGCCCTGGACGCGCCGACCGCCCTGACCATCAACGCCAAAGGCCTGTTGCCGCCGGAGCACCCGCTGCTACTGGGCAGCAACCAATCACTGGTGCCGGTACGCGAACTGGCGGCAGATGCCGACGTGATCCTGGCCATCGGCACGGAGCTTGGCGAAACCGATTACGACGTGGTCTTCGATGGCGGCTTCAAACTCAACGGCGAGTTGATCCGCATCGACATCGACCCACAGCAGTTGGTACGCAACTTCACCCCGAGCCTGGCCATTCACAGTGATGCGCGGTTGGCCATGCGCGTGCTGCTGGCCGAACTGCCTACCCGCGAGATCAATGCCAACAGCCCTGGCGCACTGCGCGCCGCGACAGTGCGTAGCCAGTTGGCGGAAGACTTTAGTGGCTTGGCGCATTACCGCCAGTTGTTCGACAACCTCCTGGCCGTGTTGCCGGATGCGCGCTTCGTCGGCGACTCGACCCAGACCGTTTACAGCGGCAACCACCTGGTCGACCTGGACGGCCCGCGCCGTTGGTTCAACTCCTCCACCGGCTACGGCACCCTCGGCTACGGCCTGCCGGCTGCGATCGGTGCCAAGCTCGCTGAACCCACCCGCCCGGTGATCTGCCTGATCGGCGACGGCGGCCTGCAGTTCAGCCTGCCGGAACTGGCCAGCGCGGTAGAGGCCAAAGTCGGCGTCGTCGTGTTGCTGTGGAACAACCATGGCTACGGCGAGATCAAGCGCTACATGGAGCGCCGCGACATTACCCCGCTCGGCGTCGACATCTACACCCCGGACTTTCTCACCATCGCCCGCGGCTTTGGCTGCCTGGCCGAGCAAGCGCGGGATCAGGCGCACCTGGCTGAGCTGCTCAAAAGCGCGCCAAGCGATCGGCCGCTGCTGATCGAGGTGCGCGAAGAAGCGCCCTTCCACCCGTAGGTTGGCGCTGAATGCAGTGATGCCCAACAAGGAGTCGCCCCGCGACTCCCTTTACACCGGCTTACACCTGGAAAAGCCTGGCCCTGCGGTCAGTTGTTGGGCATCGCCTCCGGCTCAGCACCAACCTACGGAGCTAGGCACTCAACGCCGACGCTGCTCGGCCAGACGGCGCCGCTCTTCACTGGGAATCGGGATGGGTTGCAGACGTGGAGCCTCACTCAGGCCAAGTGCGACTGACAGCTTCCACGCCAAAGTATGTAGCCAAATTTTCATCGTAAAGCCCTCTCTAAACAGCAAGCGACCCAGGCACTTCATTGCTCCTGAACCCGCCCCTCGGAACCACTGATCCAGTGCATCGACCTCGCCCCCGGCATGATCTTCCCTCGATTGAAAGAGCAGCCCTGGCAGTGACGGTCTAGGTTGATCTGGAACAATCCAAAACTTTTTCCCCGGATTGAGCCGGTAACAGTCCAATCCACGCTTTCAGATTGGCACCAACCATACCCTTACGCCACATCAGCCAGGTGCTTGCCCGAGCAAAATGCCCTGGCAACCGATGTACGGTCACGCCCTCGCGCCCCGGCAGGCTGTCGAGCATCGCCAGCGGCACCAGCGCCACCCCACCGCCGGCGATCACGCAGGCGAGCATGCTGTGGTAGGACTCGATCTCCATGACCCGGCCCATCGCCACCCGGTAAAAGGCAAACCAGGCCTCCAGCCGCGCACGGTAGGAACAGCGCGAACGGAAGGTGAATACCGAGCGCCCGGCCACATCCGCCGCCGTAGCTACCGGCGCGTGGCCGGCCTCGGTGATCAGCACCATCTCCTCCTCGAACAACGGCAGGCCTTCGAGGCTGCCAGACTCCACCGGCCCGTCCACCAACGCCGCATCCAGCCGGCTGGCCAGCAAGGCCTCGAGCAGCTCGCCGCTGGGGGCGCATTGCACCTGCAGGCTCACCGCCGGGTAGGCGCTGTGATAACGCGCGAGCAGGCCGGGCAAATGGATGGCGGCGGTGCTGTACATCGAGCCGAGGACGAAGTCGCTGGACGGCTCGCCACCCTTCACCGCCATCTGCGCCTGCGCCTCCAGCGCGAACATCTGCTCGGCGTAGCCCTGTAACACCTTACCCGCCGGCGACAGTTGCAGGCGCTGACGCTCACGCAGGAACAACTCGACACCGAGCTGATCTTCCAACTGGCGCAGGCGCGTGGACAGGTTGGAAGGTACCCGATGCAAGCGTTCGGCAGCCTTGGCGATGGAGCCTTCCTCGGCGACCGCGAGAAAAATGCGCAACTGACTGAGCTCCATAGAAACCTCTAAAACAGAACAAGTTAGTCTTATTTATTCATTTTTACTGATCAAAGACAAGGCCTAGCATCTGCTCCACCGCTGCATGACTGGAGCCGCACATGTCGCACTTGAGCAAATCCCTCGCCGCCCTGCTCGCCCTGCTCATCGCTATGGGCATCGGGCGCTTCTCCCTGACCCCACAGCTGCCGCACCTGATCAGCGAGGGCCAAGTCAGCCTGACCGCCGCTGGCTTGCTGGCGGCCGCCAACTACCTGGGCTACCTGTTCGGCGCGGTCGATGCGCTGTTCGTGCGCCGTGCCGAACAGGCCCGCCTGCGCTTGCTCGGCGGGCTGTGGGCCTGCGTGCTGCTGACGTTCGTTTCGGTCTACGCAGAAGGGTTCTGGCCGCACGCCTTGCTGCGCTTTGGCATCGGCGTGGCCAGCGCCTGGGTGTTGGTGATGGTCACCGCTTGGAGCCAGCAGATCGCCGCCGAGTCAGGGCGGCCACGGCTCGGTTCACTGGTGTTCGCCGGGCCCGGGCTGGGTATCCTGCTCACCGGCTTGCTCGCCCTGGGCAGCAACCTGCAGCAGCAGGGTTCAAGCACCCTATGGCTGATCTACACCGGGGTCGCACTGGCCGGCGTATTGCTGATCCTGCCGGCACTGCCGCGCCAGCAGCGGCAGGCCAGTCCTGACAGAGCGGCGGCCAGACGTCCGCGCACGCTCTATCCACTGACGCTGGCCTATGGCTTGGTGGGTTTGGGCTACATCATCCCCGCCACCTTCCTCTCGCAGATGGCGCAGCAGCGCTTCGCAGGCAGTTGGCAGGCCGACCTGTTCTGGCCTTGCTTCGGCCTGGCTGCCGCACTGGGGGTGCTGTTGGTGAGTTTTTGCCCGCGGCGCCCGGGCCAGACTCTGCACTGGTTGATCGCGGCTTTGTGGTTGCAGGCCTGCGGCGTGCTCGCCTGCCTGTTGCCGGGGAGCGGCGGGCTGGTCCTCGGCGTGCTGCTCTGCGGTGGGCCGTTCCTCGCCGGCATGCAACTGGTGATGCAGTACGCCCGTGAGTTGGCCCCACAATCACCCCAGCAGAACGCTGGTCTGCTGACCACCGGCTTCGCCCTCGGCCAGTTGCTCGGCCCGCTGCTGGCGGCGCTGAGCAGTCACTTCAGCGGTGGTTTGCAGCCGGCACTGCTGTTTGCCGGGCTGGGCCTGTTGGCCGCTGGCGGTTTGCTGCTACCGCAATTGAGCCAGCAGCGGGCCTGCGTGAGCGCTTAAAAAAAGCGGCGCAGGAATCGCCCACCACTGGCCAGGAGAATACCCAGTAGCACCAGCACGGCGCCGATCAAGAAGCTTGCGGTCAGCGGCTCACCCAGCAGCAGCGCGCCGAAGGTAACGCCGAACAGCGGGGTCATGAACGAGAACACCGCGAGGTTCGAGGCGAGGTAGCGGCGCAACAACCAGAACCAGGCGAAATAGCTGATGAAGGACACCAGCACGCCCTGGAACAACAGACTGCCGAGGCTGATCGGGGTCAGCTTGACCATGCCGATCTGCCCGGTGGCCGCAGCAATGGCCAGCAGTGCGACGAAGCCCACGAACAGCTGATAGAACAGGGTCAGGGTCGGCGGCGCCTCGGACAATTTCGAGGCCCGCACCACCACCGTGGTGGCACCCCAGGCCATCCCGCCGAGTACACCCAGCGCATCGCCGATGAGCATTCGGGTGTCGAGCTCGGCCAGCAACATGCCCGCACCGAACGCCACGGCAATACCGACAAAGCACACAGCGATCCCCAGCCATTGCAGCGCGCGCAAACGCTCGCTCGGCAGCAGAAAATGCAAGCCCAGCGCGGAGAAGATCGGGGCGGTATAGAGGAACACCGCCATGTGCGAGGCCGTGGTGTATTGCAGGCCTACGGCGATCAGCAGGAACTCCAGGGCAAACAAGCCGCCGGCGAGCAAACCCGCGCCAAGGGTGTCCCGCTTCAGCGCTGCCCAGCCACCGCGCCAGCACATCAGCAGGCCCACCAACAGCGCGGCGATACCGGAACGTGCGCAGGCCTGCATGATCGGCACGATATCCGCCGCAGCCAACTTGATCGCCACCTGCTGCATGCCCCAGATCACACAGAGGATCAACATGAGCTGAAAGGCGAAGGCATCGGCGCCGCGCCGCTGGACGCTCATGGCCGGCCGCAACTATCGGCTAAGTGCAGGGATGCAGTGCAGATGGACCGCTTCATTGAAGGGACTCGGCAGACGATTGAAAATACCTAGCCACCGTCAGTGCAGCGGCGGCCTACAAGTAAGCCGAATTATCCGCTCAAGCTAGCCAAGGGTGCCAAGCCGAAACCGACACCCGTGGCCAAAAAGGCGTCGGTTCCGGCAACCGTCAGCCAAGGGTGAGGGAGACTTCGCGGCTTGACCCACTGGCGGGCTCACGCAGCTGCCCTCGCCCGGCCGCTTACTTACCCGTCTTGATCTTGGTCCAGGTTCGCGTACGCAGGCGTTCCAGGCTCGGCGGCAGCATTTCCACCGAATACAACTTGGCCTGCATCTCGGCCGGCGGGTAAACGTTGGGGTTGTCGCGCAAATCCGCCGAGATCAGCTGATCCGCCGCCTGGTTGGGGTTGGCGTAAGCCACATGGTCGGAGATCGGCGCCACCACTTCCGGCCGCAGCAGGTAGTTGAGGAAGGCGTGCGCCTCATCGATATTCTGCGCATCCCGCGGGATGGCCAGCACGTCGAACCAGGCGGCGGTGCCCTCCTTCGGGATGCGGTACTCGACTTTCACGCCGTTGCCGGCTTCCTTCGCCCGATTGGCCGCCTGCATGGCACCACCGGACCAGGCCAGGGCCACGCAAACCTCGCCATTGGCCAAATCGCTGACGAACTTCGACGAACTGAAATAGGTCACGTACGGGCGCAACTTGTTCAGGTGTTCCTCGGCTTTCTTGTAGTCCTCGGGGTTGTGGCTATTCGGCGGCAAACCCAGGTACTGCAGCACTTCCGGGATCACCTCGGTGGGCGAGTCGAGGAAGGCCACGCCGCATTGTTTGAGCTTGGCCAGGTTTTCCGGTTTGAAGATCAGTTCCCAAGAGTCCAGCGGCGCGTCGTCGCCGAGTATCGCCTTGACCTTGTCGACGTTGTAGGCGATGCCGTTGGTGCCCCACATGTAAGGCATCACGTACTGATTGCCTGGATCTTTCGCCGCCAGCACCCTGAGCAGATCCGGATTGAGATTTTTCCAGTTCGGCAGCTTGCTCTTGTCCAGCGCCTGGAACACCTGAGCCTTCATGTAGTTGGGCAGAAAGCTGTCGCTCGGCACCACCAGATCGTAGCCGGAACGCCCGGACAACAGCTTGGCCTCCAACACCTCGTTGCTGTCGTAGACATCGTATTTCGGCTGGACACCGGCTTCTTTCTGGAAGTTTTTCAGGGTGTCCGGGCCGATGTAGTCGAACCAGTTATAGATGCGCACCACAGGCTCGGCAGCGGCACTCAGCGCCGTACCGAGCAGGGCCGCAGTCAGGGCACAGCGAATCAGGTTGTTCTTGTGCATTTCTCGCTCCTGTCTTGCATCTGGGGCGTCGCCCTTAGTGGGCCACGGCCTCGTAACCTTGCAGCACGTTGACCGCGTTGACGCCGATGGCTTCCACCGCATAGCCCCCTTCCATCACGAACAGGGTCGGCAGGCCCAGGGCGGCAATGCGCGCGCCCATCGCCAGGTAATCCGGGGAGTCCAGCTTGAATTGGGAGATCGGATCGTCTTTATAGGTATCGACGCCCAGTGAAATCAGCAACGCCTCGGGGGCATAAGCCGCGATCTTCTCGCACGCCTCTTCCAGCGCCGCGCTCCAGGCGGCCCAGCCACTGCCGAGCGGCAACGGGTAGTTATGGTTGAAGCCTGCGCCGGCGCCCTCGCCACGCTCATCGGCGTGACCGAGAAAGTACGGATATTCCTCCAGCGGATCACCGTGAATCGAGGCGAACAGTACATCGTTGCGCGGGTAGAACAGTTCCTGGGTGCCGTTGCCGTGGTGATAGTCGACATCGAGGATTGCCACACGCTTGGCGCCTTGGTCGAGGAAGGCCTGGGCGGCGATGGCGACATTGTTGAGGAAGCAGTAGCCGCCCATGAAATCACTACCCGCATGGTGACCCGGCGGCCGGCACAGGGCGAATGCCGTGCGGGCGCCCTGACGCATCTGGTCCTGGGCGGTCAGCGCGACCTGCGCCGAGCTGTAAATAGCCTGCCAGGTGCCCGCGGTGATCGGTGCCTCGGTATCGAAGCAGTAGTGGCCCAACTGGCCGATCAACGCGCTCGGCACCGGACCATCGCGGCGCAGTCGGCGCGCAGGAAAAGTCGAGGGCAGCAGATCGCAGCTATGGCCCTCGGCAGCCCAGCGCGCCCAGGCGCCCTGAAGGAACTCGAGATAGCCGCCAGCGTGAACCCGGCGAATCGGCTCAAGGCCGAAATCCTTTGGGGCCATCACTTCACCCAGCGCTTGCTGGCGAACCCGCGCCAGCACCTGATCGGCCCGACTGGGCATCTCGAAGCAGGGTTGCAGTTGGCCATCGACCCACTCCGACTGGCCATGGTGAAGACGGTGATCGTCGCTGTAGACGGTCAACATAGGGAAACCTCATGCAGTTCTGGTTGTTGGGCAGCCTGAGCCACCGGCCTGGGGCTCATTCTGGACGCAGGGACGCAGCAACCAGAACGGCGTGCATGGCCAAAAGGGGATCAATATGGCCAATATCATTGGCCGAATAATTCCACATAGGCAACCACCCGGCGCGCCCCTGAGCGGCGGCCTTGGCACCTGGGCTCCGGCTCTGCGGCCGGCATGACGGGAAATGCTGGAATGACAGGAAGACGAAGCTTTACGCCTCCCCCGTCATTCCCGCGAAGGCGAAAATCCAGTGACTCGACACGGCAGGTGATCACCCGCTAAACGCGGAAATAGCTGGGCGGCTGCCCGCTCCAGCGCTGGAAAGCATGCCGCAGGCTGGCGGTCTCGCTGTAGCCGAGTTCCTCGGCGATCCGGTAGATCGGCATCTCGCCCTGTTGCAGCAATTCCTTGGCACGGGTGAAGCGCAGCTCATCGAGCAATTGCTGGTAGCTGGTCTGCTGCTGTTGCAGATAACGGCGCAGGCTGCGGGCCGAGCAGTTCATTTGCCGCGCCAGCTCTTCCAGTCCCGGCGGCTGTTGCAAGCGCTGCGCGAGCACGCCACGCACACGCTCGAGCCAGGCGCGCTTGGCGGCAAACTCGACATTCTGCCGGCGGCATTGTTCGAGCATTTCCAGGTGAGTCACCGGGTCGGCCAGCGGCAGCGGCTGCTCCAGCCAGCGCGCCGCAAAGCCAATGGCACTGCGCGCTTGCCCAAACTGCGGCGCGCAAGCGAAGCCTTGCCGATAGGCCTCGCGCAGCCCCGGGGTCTCGGGATAGTCCAGCTGAGCGGCCTCCAGCGGCAGCGGCTGGCCAAGCAGATCGGCGCAAATCACCTTCAACGAACCCAGGCACAGCTCGGTATTGAACGGGCGCAAGGCCTCGTCTTCGCCATAACCGGTAGCCACCAACCAGGCCCGTTCACCTTCGACCTCTAGGCTCAAGTGAAAGTAGGTGCCGAGCAACACCGGATAACTCAGGCCAATGCGTAGAGCCTCGCCGAGAGTTGGCGCCGACAACAGCGCATAGCCGAGCAAGCCGTAGGCCGAGATTCGCGTACGCAGGCCAAGGCGCATGCCCAGCGCTGGCTGGGGGCTCAAGCGCAAGGCATTGGCAAACACCTGTTGCTCCTGCCCAGGGCTGATCAGCCGCTTCAGCCCGCGCAGATCGGCCTCGGAGAGGCCGCTGCCCTCGAGCAGCGCGCCGGCCGAGTGGCCTTCGCCTTGCAGCAGCGCCACGGTCAATGCCGACATATGCAGCGAGTTGAGCCAGGACGAGCGGGAAAATATCGGAGCGGGCATGGCGTGCTCAACTCGGCGAAAACGGCGCCCGATCAGCCGGGCGCCGCGGACTCTCAGTTCAGTTGTTCCTTGCGCCGGTAAGGGAACACGTCGATCACCTTGCCGGCCCGAATCGCCTCCTGCAGGCCCTGCCAGTATTCGGCTTGATAGAGATCGCCGTGCAGTTGGCTAAAGAGCCGGCGCTGGCCCATATCGGCGAACAGGAACGGCGGGAACTCCTCCGGGAACACATCCAGCGGGCCAATCGAATACCAGGGTTCGGAGGCCATTTCGTCCTCCGGGTAGCGCGGCGGCGGAATGCGGCGGAAGTTCGCCTCGGTCAGTTGGCAGATTTCGTCGTAGTCGTAGAACACCACGCGGCCATGGCGGGTGACGCCGAAATTCTTCAGCAGCATATCGCCGGGAAAGATATTCGCCGCCGCCAGTTGCTTGATCGCCAGCCCGTAATCCTCCAGCGCCTCCAGCACTTGCGCCGCGTTGGCGTGCTCCAGGTAGATGTTCAGCGGGGTCATTCGCCGTTCCGTCCAGCAGTGGCGGATCAGCACGATATCGCCTTCCAGCTCGACAGTGGCCGCGGCCACTTCCAGCAGCTCGGCCAGGCACTCCGGATCGAACTTGGCTTTCGGGAAACGGAAGTCGGCGAACTCCTGGGTATCGGCCATGCGCCCGACACGGTCGACGCTTTTAACCATCCGGTACTTCTCGATCACCGTAGCGCGGTCGACGTTTTTCGACGGCGAGAAGCGGTCCTTGATGATTTTGAACACCGTATTGAAGCCCGGCAGCGTGAACACGCTCATCACCATGCCGCGCACACCGGGGGCCATGATGAAGCGGTCGTCGGTGTTCGCCAGGTGGTTGATCAGCGCTCGGTAGAACTCCGACTTGCCGTGTTTGTAGAAGCCGATCGAGGTGTACAACTCGGCAATGTGCTTGCCCGGCAGGATGCGTTTGAGAAAGCCGACGAACTCCGCCGGGATCGCCACATCGACCATGAAATAGGAACGCGTGAAGGAGAAGATGATCGACACCTCCGCCTCGTCGGTGATCAACGCATCGATCTGCACGCCCCGCCCTTCGCGGTGCAACAGCGGAATCACCAGCGGCCACTGCTCATCGCGGGTGTAAATGCGCCCGACCAGATAGGCGCCTTTGTTGCGATAGAGCACCGAGGAGAACAGCTCGATGCACAGCTCCGGGTCTTTGCAGACCCAGTCCGGCAAGCTGGTGCGCAATTGCGTTTCCAGGCGGCGCAAGTCACGCGGCAGGTCCTCATAGGGCACGTCAAAGCGATAGTCCGCGAACACCTGCTCAAGCATCCCGCTCAGGTTGACCTGCGGCAGGTAGCTGCGGGTTTGCGCCGCACGCTCATGGCTGCGCAGCGAGGGCCGGGTGGTATGGATAAACATGCAGCCGTCGCTGATGCAGTCATGGCTGAACAGCCCGCAGAAGATCGAGTTGAACCAGGTTTCCGCCAGTTCGTCGTCGAAACGGCTGTCGATCAAATTGATGTAGGCACTCTTCACCAAGGGCCAGAGCTGCACATCCAGCAGCACCTCGGCGTCGATCGCCTGGTGCAGGCGCTCGCCGACTTCGCTGACCTTTTCCTCGTACATATTGATCCGCGCGGCCGAGACCTGCTGCGTCTCCTGCCACTGCGCCTGCTCGAAACGCGCGCGGGCGCCATCGGTGATCTGGCGAAAATGCTCGCGGTAGTCGTCGAAGCCGTCGAGGATCAAACGGGCGATATCGGCGGCCGGCCATTGCTGTGGCATAGAGAAGTCTCTGCTGGGAAACGAAAGCCGAGCTTAGCCAGTGGCCGCCGCCTAGGAAAGCCTCAACTGAGTCCGCGCGCGCCGAGAAAGGCCGTCAGATGCTCGATAAAGGCCCGCACCTTGTGCGTAGAGCGCCGATGGCTGAGGTACAGGGCATGCACCCAAGGCCCGAGAGCATCGGGCTCGAGGCGGTATTCGCCGAGCAGCTGCACCAGCTGCCCACTGGCCAAGTAGGGCGCCGCGCTCCACTGCGGACAGAACTGCAGGCCCTGGCCGGCCAGCAGGTGCGCCAGCAGGAAGTCATAGTTGTCGCTGGCCAGCCGCGGCACGGGTTGCTCGATGCGCAGGCGCTGCTCGCCCAACCGCAGCCACCAGTAATTGCGGTTCAACGCGGGATGCCGGTAAATCAGCCAGTCGTGCTGAGCGATGGTCTCCGGCAGCACCGGCAGCGGCTGGCGCTGCAGATAGTCAGGGCTGGCGCACAGCAGTATGCGGTTCTCGGTCAGCGGGCGAGCGATCAGGCCCGGCAGATCGATGGGGCCGTCGCGCAGGGTCAGGTCATAGCCGCCCTCGACCAGATCGACGAAGGCCTCATTCAAATCGACCTGCAGCCTGATCTGCGGATGCGCCCTGAGGAAGCCGATGCTGGCCTCGTTGAGGAAGGCCGGGCCGAACGACGGCGGCGCGCTCAGGCGCAAACTGCCACGCAGCTCGGACTGCAGCTGGTCGATTTCGTCAGCCGCCTCGTGCAGGTTTTGCAGGGCCTGGCGGGCGCCTTCCAGGTAGATATGCCCGGCTTCGGTCAGCGCCATGCGCCGCGTCGAGCGCTCGAACAGGCGCGCCCCGAGTTCGCCCTCCAGGTGCGCCACGGCCTTGGTCAACGCCGAGGGAGTCTTGCCCAAGTGCTCGGCGGCGCGGCTGAAACTGCCGTGGTCGGCGGTGGCGACGAACATGGTCAGGGCACTCAGCTTGTCCATGGATT
Organism: Pseudomonas sp.; assembly: GCA_050739815.1. GTDB lineage: Bacteria > Pseudomonadota > Gammaproteobacteria > Pseudomonadales > Pseudomonadaceae > Aquipseudomonas. The sequence goes on from JBOICE010000171.1 coordinate 18,065, forward strand.
ATTTCCTGTCAGGCACAGAAGTTGTGCGCAATAGCGGCTTTCTGCCAGCCCCTGCGCTTCGCTAGTCTCGCGGCTATTCCAAGAAAAACAAAGAGGTATCCCGATGCGCAGGTTTCTTCCCAAGGTGCTGAGCGCCGCACTGGCTTTTTCCTCCCTGCCGGCCATGGCGGCCGCCGACCTGGTGCTGCTCAACGGCAAGGTGTTCAGCGCCGAACCCGGTGAGCCGCTGGCCCAGGCGGTGGCGGTGGAGAACGGCAAGATCCTCAAGGTCGGCAGCAACGCCGAGATCGAGGCCCTGGCCGACGCCCGGACCAAGACCCTGGACCTGGACGGCAAGGTGCTGATGCCAGGTTTTATCGACAGCCACTCCCACGCCATCATGGGCGGCCTGGAACTGGCCTCGGCCAATATGCACGGCGAGCTGGTCGACCTGGCGGAACTGGAGCAGCGCCTGCGCAAATGGCGTGACGACGGCAGCGCACGGCGCGGCGAGATCCTCAGCGTCGGCGGTCTGCCTTCCGCTTACTGGAGCCAGATCGAGGGGTTCGCCGAGCGTTTCAATAAGGGCGAATGGGCCGAGCAGCCCGTCGTCTTCATCGGCTGGGACCACCATACCGGCTGGGCCAACCAGGCCCTGCTGCAACGCGCCAAGATCGATGCGGCCCGGGTCCGCGCCCTGCCGGAGGCGGAACGCGGCACCATCGGCCACCGCGCCGATTTCAGCCCCACCGGCTTCCTCGCCGATGCCGGGCTGGACCCGGTGCTGGCCGAACTCCCGGTGGCGACCGACGCCGAGCTGCTCCACGCCGGGCAGGCGGCCGTCCGTTACAACAATGAGTTGGGCATCACCGCCTGGATGGACCCGGCGGCCAACGCCGCTCCCGGCGCCGCGCTGTTCGACCTGAAACCCACGGAGAAGACCGTCGGCGTGCTCCCGGTATACCAGGCGCTGGCCGACCGGGGCGAGCTCAACGCCCACGTCGCCGCCCTGCTGGTGGCGCACCCGCAGAGCACTCCGGCCGATCTCGCGACCCTGGACAAAGTCCGCCAGCAGTTCCAGGGCATCCCCAACCTGAGCCTGCCGGGGATCAAGATCTTCGCCGACGGCGTACCCGAGTATCCGGCGCAGACGGCCGCGATGATCGACTCTTACAGCAACTCGCAGAAACGCGGCGAGCTGCTGATCGACCCGGCGCACTTCGGCGAGCTGGTCAGCGCCGCGGACCAGCGCGGCTGGCTGGTGCATATCCACGCCCTCGGCGACCGCGCGGTGCGCGAGTCGCTGAATGGCATCGAGCAGGCGCGCAAGGATCGCCAGAGCGGCATCGCCCACTCGATCACCCACCTGCAGATGGTCAACCCCAAGGAGTTCGCGCGCTTCAAACCCCTCGACGTGATCGCCTCCATGCAGCTGTACTGGGCCAGCGCGGATGACGTCACCCTCGATCTGGTCAAACCCTATATCAACGCCCTCGCCTTCCAATACCAGTACCCGGCGCGCTCGCTGCTGAAAAACGGGGCGACCATCGCCGGCGCCAGCGACTGGCCGGTGAGCACCCCAGAACCCTGGAAAGCCATCTACCAGGCGGTGAGCCGCAAGGGACCTAAGGGGGTACTCAACGAGGCCGAGCGCATCGATCGCGAGACCATGTTCTACGCCTACACCCTCAACTCGGCGCGCACCCTGGGTCTGGAGCAACAGATCGGCTCGCTCGCCACCGGTAAGCAGGCCGACCTGATCCTGCTGGACCGCGACGTGTTCACGGTTCCCGTCGAGGAACTGAAGGACACCCGGGTGCTCAAGACCTTCTTCGCCGGCCGCGAGGTCTACTCGCGCGCCGAATAAGCCGCACTCCGCCTAGCTCCGTTCGCAAGAGGCCCGCTCCGCCCGGTTAGGACGGGGCCGGGCGGAGCCTTGCCCGCGGCAACCTAAAACAATCACAAGAATGGGAAACCCCGCATGAATCGCTTCACCTTGCTCTGCCTCGCTGGTCTGGCTCTGACACCGCTGACCGCGCAAGCGCTAGCGCTAGCGTTCAACGATGACTTCAGCCTGCAGATCGACCTGGCCGCGCTCAGCGACTACCGCACCCGTGGCATCAGCCAGACCCAGGGCGATCCCGCGGCCCAGGCCGGCGCCACGCTGCTGCACAGCAGCGGGCTGTACGCCGGGGCCTGGACCTCCAATGTGGACTTCGGCCTGGGCCTCAAGACCCGTCAGGAACTCGATCTCTACGCCGGTTACTACTGGCAGGCGACCGATGACGTCAGCCTGGATCTCGGCTACACCACTTACAGCTATCCGAAGGAGAGTCAGTTCAACCAGAGCGAGGTCTACGCCATCCTCGACGCCCATGGCGTGCAGCTCGCCGCCTATTACTCCAACGACGCGCCGAACCTCTTCGGCGAAGACCAGGACACCCTCTACACCTACCTCGGCTACAAGACCAGGCTGCCGGCCGAGCTGGGTCTGGAACTGCGCTACGGGCGGATGGACTTCAAGGACCCGCTGTTCTGGACCAGCAGCGGCGAGAGCAGCGAGTCCTACTATGAGTGGGAAGCCAAGCTGAGCCGCGACCTGTTCGGCGTCACCTGGGGCCTGAGCTACGTCGACACCGACATCTCGGAAAACGAGTGCGCCAGCTTCTACGGCTTCTCCGACGTCTGCAGCGCCACCCTGGTCGCCAGCGTCAGCAAGAGCTTCTAAGCCCAGTGCCCCGCTACCCCGGCGGGGCACTTTGACCCTCAGTACTCGACATGCCCGATCCGCTCAGGCCAGGCCGCGCTGCACGAGGAACGCCGCGAGATAGTCGATAAACGCCTGCACCTTGCGCGTCGCCCGCCGATGGCTGGGGTAAACCGCCAGAATCAGCGGCCCGAAAGCGTCCGGATCGAAGTCGTACTCGCTCATCACCTGCAACAGCTGACCGCTCTCCAGATAGGGTTTCACACTCCACAACGGGCAGCTGTGCAGACCCGCGCCCATCAGGGTATTGGCCAACAGCAGGTCGTAATTATCGCTCTGCAGACGCGCCTGCGGCTGCGGGACGCGCAGGCGCACCCCCGCCTGGGATAGCCACCAGTAGCTCTGGTCCAGTGCCGGATGGCGGTAGATCAGCCATTGATGGCGGTCGAAGGTTTCCGGGCCGATCGCGGTCGGATGTGCGGCCAGGTATGCGGGGCTGGCGCACAACACTATGCGGTTCTGCCCCAGCGGCTTGGCGATCAACCCTGGCAGGTCACTACGCCCCTCGCGCAGGGCCAGGTCATAACCCCCCTCCATCAGATCGACGAAGGCATCGCATAGATCCACCCGCAGCTTGATCTGTGGGTGGGCGGCGAGAAAGCCGGCACAGGCCTCATCGAGAAAAGCCCGGCCGAAGGCCAGCGGAGCGGTCAGCTTCAAATTGCCATGCAGGCCGTGTTGCAACTGGCCGATCTCCTCGCCGGCGTCATGCAGGCGCTGCAACACCTGGCGCACGGTCTCCAGATAGAGCCGGCCGGCCTCGGTCAGCGTTGTATGCCGAGTGCTACGTTCGAACAGTTGCGCGCCCAGCTCGGCCTCCAGATGGCTGACGGCCTTGGTCAAGGCCGAGGGCGTCTTACCCAACTGCTCGGCCGCACGGCTGAAACTGCCGTGTTCGGCGGTGGCGACAAACATGCTCATGGCGCCGAGCTTGTCCATGTTGCTTTTCCTATTAGGCAAAAAGGTTTTGCGCAGCAGCGGTGTTCTGCCAGCCTGCACCAGGCGCTAGTCTCGCGGCCAGATCAATAAAAACAAGAGAGTGCCCCGATGCAACGATTTATTCCAAGCCTGTTGGCCGTCGCACTGGCTTTTTCCTCGATGGAAACCATGGCAGCCGCCGATCTGCTGCTGTTCAACGGCAAGGTGTTCACCGCCGAACCCGGCCAGCCACTGGCCCAGGCAGTGGCGGTGGAAAACGGCAAGATCCTCAAGGTCGGCAGCAATGCCGAAATCAAAGCCCTGGCCGACGCCGCTACGCAGCGGATCGATCTCGCCGGCAAGGTCTTGATGCCGGGCATGATCGACAGCCACAGCCATCCGGTGATGGGCGCCTTGGCCAGCATGGGCGCCAACCTGTATGACGAAGTCAAGCCGCTGCCCGACCTTGAGCAATGGATCCTGGCCGAGGATCGGGCCGGTCACGCTCGCCTGGCCGACGTGGTCAGCATTGCCGGAGTCAGCTCGGCCTATTGGGAGCAAAGCCATGAACTCGGCAAGATCTTCAATCGGGGCCGCTGGGCCGAGCAACCAGTGGTGCTGAACGGCATCGACGGCCATACCGGCTGGGCCAATAACGCCATGCTCAAGCGCGTGAAGATCGACGCGGCGCTGGTAAAAAGCCTGTCGGAGAAAGAACGCAACTATATCGGCCACGCAGCCGACTTCACGCC
>JBOICE010000172.1:0-15998 GCA_050739815.1 Pseudomonas sp.
TCCGGCAAGGCGCGGCGGGGCAACTGGCTAGCGCTGTCGAAATCGAGATGCAGCGCCTGGGCATGCCAGGCGGGCGTTTCAACATCGAACTACAGGGCGCCAACGTCACCGATCCACACCCGCAAGGCCTGGAACAAGTGGAGTTCCTGGTGAGCGCCAACCCCGGCCAACCGCTTAAAGCCCTGGCGAAGGTCGCTTCCGGCGGCGAACTGTCACGCATCAGCCTGGCTATCCAGGTGATCACTGCACAAACCTCGCGAGTCCCTACGCTGGTCTTCGATGAAGTCGACGTCGGCATCGGCGGCCCTACGGCCGAAGTGGTGGGCCAACTGCTACGCAGGCTCGGCGAACGCGGCCAGGTGCTGACCGTTACCCACCTGCCGCAGGTCGCCGCGCAAGGGCACCAGCATTTATTCGTGCACAAAGCCCGTGGTAGCGATGCCACACGCACTGCAGTGGCGAACCTGGACGGCTCTGAGCGAGTTGAAGAAATCGCCCGCATGCTCGGCGGCGTCGACTTGACCGAGGAGTCCCTCGCACACGCCCGGCAGATGGTCGGCACCGCCGCCAACGCCTGATTCAGGCAAACAGCAAAAGGCGACCCTAGGGTCGCCTTTTTATTACCAGCATCGTGATTACTTGTGCGGGTAAGTCTTACCGCTTCTTACGCACGTAAAGCACCAGATTATGATCCACCAACTCGAAACCATGCTCACGCACGATCTCTTTCTGGCGCTTCTCGATCTCGGTATCGAAGAACTCGATCACTTCACCGGAGTCGACACACACCATGTGGTCATGGTGACCGCCGTCGGCCAACTCAAACACCGCATGACCGCCATCGAAGTTGTGCCGCACCACCAGACCGGCGGCCTCGAATTGGGTCAGTACACGGTATACCGTGGCCAAACCCACATCTTCGCCAGCCTCCATCAACGCCTTGTACACATCCTCCGCACTCATATGCCTCTGCGCGGCAGAGTCGAGCATCTGCAGAATTTTGACCCGCGGCAGGGTCACTTTAAGGCCAGCTTTGCGTAATTCGCTATTTTCAACCATGGTCAGCTTTCTCGCGGTTGCTGCTTCGCAGCTCCCTTCAATGCAGGTATGATCGGACGCCAAGTTGCCCAGCCAAGATAGTGGAAGTCACCCACCGATGCAAAACACCAAGCTCTTGCTGACCAGTCTCAGCCTTGTGGGACTGTTCGCACTCGCCGGCTGTTCATTCCCCGGGGTTTATAAAATCGACATTCAACAGGGCAATGTCGTGACGCAGGATATGATAGACCAGTTACGCCCCGGAATGACCCGTCGTCAAGTACGTTTTATCATGGGTAACCCGCTGATTACCGACACCTTCCATGCCGACCGCTGGGACTATCTGTACAGCATCCAACCGGGTGGCAGACAGCGCCTGCAGGAGCGCGTCAGCATCGTGTTCGATAGCAACGATAAACTCGTTGGCCTGGCCGGGGACTTCATGCCCGGCGTCAGCCGTGACGAAGCGATCCTCGGTCAGGACGGCGGCAGCCCAGCAGTTGTCACGCCCAAGGCCAGTGAACAGCCAAAAGCTGAAGAGCCGCCCAAACCGGGCTCACTGCTAGAAAAAATCCAGCAAGAAGTGGACAAGGCCGAGACCGTCCCGATCCCAACCCCTGAACCGCTGGAAACCTCGCCGCAATAACTGTAGCAGCGAGACGAAAAGCCCGGAGATTCCGGGCTTTTTCATGCGCAAACAAAACGCCTTAGCTACCGATCCCATCCGCCTTGGCTTGCGCCGCCTTAGCAGCGCGCAGCTTGCGCACCTCTTTTGGATCCGCAATCAGCGGCCGATAAATTTCCACCCGCTCGCCCTCTTCCAGCACTCGATCTTGCGGGTTGGCGACGGCCTTACCGAAGATACCCAATGCGCAGCTCGCCAGGTCCAGCCCAGGAAAATGCGCCGCGATCCCAGACTGCTCGACGGCCTGTCGCACCGTGGTGCCGTAGGGCACGTTCAGGCGCAGCAGCCTTTGCTGGTCTGCCAGGGCATAGACCACTTCCACCGTGATGTTTGGCTTATCCATGCAGCTGCTTGGCTCTTTGGCAGAAGGCATCGACCAAGGTATTGGCCGCCTGATTGAATAGCGGCCCGAGGGTCGCCCGCACCAGCGGCCCGGCGTAGTCGAAGGACAGGTCCAGACTGATCTTGCAGGCTTTGTCCGTCAGCGCCTTGAACTCCCAGGTGCCATGCAGATGGGTGAAGGGCCCCTCCTCCAGCTGCATTTCAATGCGCTGCCCGGGAGTCAGGTGATTACGGGTCATCAAGCGCTGGTGCAGGTGAGCCTTGCTCACCGACAGGCTGGCACGCATATGGCTGTCGCTAACTTCCAGCACCTCAGTGGCCGAACACCAGGGCAGAAACTCTGGATAGCGCGCCACATCGTTGACCAGATCGTAGAGTGCCTGCGCCGGGAAAGGCAGCAGGGCCGAGCGTTGAATATGCGTGGTCATGCGGATCTCACTTCCATAACTGCGCGGCAAACACGATGAGGATACCCAGCGGGGCGACATAACGCATGAGGAAGAAGGTCAAGGCAAACAGTTTCGGACTGCGCATTGCCAACTCGTCACGCACCATCTCACGCCCCATCACCCAACCGGCGAAGATCACAAAGGTCAGCCCGCCAAGCGGCAGCATGATTCGCGAGGTAAAAAAGTCGATCACGCCGAAGAAATCCAAACCGCCGGTCGCGCCCCACTGATAGAGCTGGAAACTACCCGCGTCACTGACGAAGAACTTGGCCTCTTTCCAGATATTGAAGGAGAACACCGTCCCCAGGCCGAAAAACCAGCAGATAAACGCCAGCATAGTGGTGACCCAAACTCGGCTCACACGGGTACGCTCGACCAGATAAGCCACCATCGGCTCCAGCAGGGAAATTGCCGAACTCCAGGCCGCCACCGCCACTAGCACGAAGAACACCACGCCCATCAGCTGACCGAACACCACATTGCCGAAGGCCAGCGGCAGGGTGACGAACATCAGTCCAGGTCCCTCCCCCGCGTTCAAACCAGCGGCGAAGACAATCGGAAACAGCGCCATACCAGCCAGTAACGAGACAAAGGTATCCAGCAACGCCACGCCAAGGATGGTGCCGGAGATCGAGGAATTCTTCGGCATATAAGCGCCATAGATCAGAATCGAACCAACCCCGACACTCAGCGAGAAGAACGCATGGCCCATCGCAGGCAGCAGGCCATCGAGCAGGCGCGAAGTGTCGAAATTGAACATGAAGTGCACGCCCTCCATGAAGTGCCCAGTGGTCAGGCTGTAACCCAGCAAGATCACCAGCAACAGGAATAACAGCGGCATCATGATCCGCAGGCTGCGCTCCAGGCCTGCGACCACCCCCCGAGCGATCACATAGGCCGACAGCAGCATAAAGATGCTGTGCCATAGAATCAGTCGCCAGGGATCGCTAATCATTTGGGCGAAATACGCGCCCGCCTGATCGGGCGCCACCCCCTGAAAATCGCCGCGCCCCATGTCGATGATGTAATCCAGCGACCAGCCACCCACCACGCTGTAGAACGACAAGATCAATAACGCGGTGATCATCCCGGCAAAAGCTGCCCACGACCACTTGGGAGAGTGACCGACCTCGATCGCCAGATCACGCAGGGCGTTAGCCGGGCTTTGCCGGGCCCGTCGACCGATCAAGGTTTCTGCCAGCATCACCGGCAAACCGAGCAACGCGATGCACAGCAAAAAGACCAGGACGAAGGCTCCGCCGCCATAGACGCCGGTCATATAGGGGAATTTCCAGATACTCCCCAAGCCCACCGCCGAGCCCGTAGCGGCCAGGATGAAGACCCAGCGACTAGCCCAGGAACCGTGGATCGAAACCTTGTCGCCTACCATGTATATGCCTGTGGTGCCCGCAAAAGAGCGCGCATTGTCCGAGATTCACCCAGCCCCCTCAAGCCTTCGCACCGCTATGGCTTGGCCGGGTCGAGAGAAATCGCGGGGATGGCCTGACGGTTGAGTCGCGGGCCTGGCTGCTGCAATCGCAAACAGACGGCTCGGAACAGCCATGCGCCCGTCTCGCTTAGGCCCCCAGGTAAAAATTCGGCAGACGCCTAAACTGTCGCCAGCCGGCCGGCAACTCCCTATAATGCGCCGCCTATGGCCAAGCAAAAGAAACAACCTCAGGGCACCATTGCCCAAAACAAGAAAGCCCGTCACGACTACTTCATCGAGCACAAGTTCGAGGCGGGTATGGTCCTGGCTGGCTGGGAAGTGAAAAGCCTGCGCGCTGGCAAAGCACAGCTGGTCGACAGCTACGTGCTGCTCAAGAATGACGAAGCCTGGCTGATCGGCTGCCATATCGCACCGCTGACCGCCGCCAGCACCCACGTCATCGCCGATCCCGTGCGCACGCGCAAGCTGCTGCTCAACAAGCGCGAGCTGGAAAAGCTGACCACCTCCGTTCAACAGAAGGGTTACGCCTGCGTGGCCTTGTCGATGTACTGGAAGCAGCACTTGATCAAGTGCGAGATCGGCCTGGGCAAAGGCAAGAAGGAATACGACAAGCGCCATACCGAACGCGAACGCGACTCCGATCGCGAGTTGCAGCGCGCAGTTCGCAATAAGGGTAAGGACGAGTAAGCGGTTTTCTGGCTCCCTGCTCTTTTCTGGACCCCCGCCTTCGCGGGGATGGCGGCGTAGAAAGCACTCTCGGTGGCGCCCTCCGATAGAGCAGTAGCTACCACCTAAAGCCCCTGCCGCCGCTCCGCTCGCGCCACCCGTTGCGCCTCCTGCAAGCCCTCCGTCAGCACGTCCTGCACGTACCTTTTACGAGCTGAGACGGCTAACTCTGTCGATTGGCATGGTGCGGGCTTTTGCCTTCGTCACCAACTTTTCCTGCATGTCGACCACCTTGGCACTGGTTCTCGCCAGCATTGGTGCGGCCTTCGGCGGCCTGATCACTCGGGCGCAGGCTCATCTGTTCACTGGCATGCTGATCCACTAAAGAGTCCCTGATGTCATTCCTCAGCCCGCCTCGACAGGGCGGCAACGACGACTCACGACGTGGCCAGGGATTAGTGCAATAAAGCACCCTACTTGACGCCGGGCATGCCAGTGCCCGCGATTCACCACCTGCCCTGCAAGGCTAATGAAAGCTTCAGCAGCTAAGCTGGGTGGATAACCGGGCCAACCCGGAGCAACGCCTGATGAGCCAGCAGCTCTATAACGCCGCGCCCAATGCGACCCGTGTCGCGCCGCCACCGCCAAAACCGCGCCAGTATCCCGCGCGCAAGCCTGCGCAGGTCTATCTGTTCGGCACCTGTGTAGTGGATTTGTTTTTCCCCGAAGCGGGAATGGATGCCATCCACCTGCTCGAGCGCGAAGGCATTCGAGTGCACTTTCCGCAAGGGCAAAGTTGCTGTGGGCAGCCGGCCTACACCTCGGGCTACCCCGCACAGGCACGGGAAGTTGCCCGCACGCAGTTGGCCTTGTTCGCGGGCGATTGGCCTGTGGTAGTGCCTTCCGGCTCTTGCGCCGGGATGTTGCGCGAGCACTACGCCGACTTGTTCAAGGACGAGCCGGCAGCCCTCAAGCAGGTGCAAGCCCTGGCCGAGCGCACCTATGAGTTGGCCGAGTTTCTGTTGTACGTGTGCAAGGTACAGTTGCAGGACAGCGGCGAGCCGGTCAAGGTGGTGCTGCATACCTCCTGCTCGGCCCGCCGCGAAATGAACACCCACCTGCACGGCCGCGCGCTACTCGCGCAATTGGCCCGGGTGGAGCGAGTCGACCACAGCCATGAGAGTGAATGCTGCGGTTTTGGCGGCACCTTCTCGCTGCGGATGCCGGACATTTCCGGCGCGATGATCGAGGACAAAACCCGCGCACTGCAAGAATCCGGCGCGCATCAGGTGATCAGCGCCGACTGCGGCTGCTTGATGAACATCAACGGCGCATTGGCGAAACAACAGCAAAGGCTACGCGGGCAACATCTGGCGAGCTTCCTCTGGCAACGCAGCGGAGGTGGCAAGTGAGCAGCCAAACACTGATCCCCAGCGTGCAACTGCACAATGATTTCAAGATCCGCGCCCACCAGGCGCTGGCTGACGGCCGACTGCAGAGCAACTTTCGCAGCGCCATGGACTCGCTGATGAGCAAGCGGGCTGCGGCCTTCAGCGATACCGATGAATGTGAGCGACTGCGGACCCTGGGCAATAGCATCCGTGCACGCGCGCTCTCCAAGTTGCCCGATTTACTCGAGCAACTTGAACAGAACCTGACCCGCAACGGTGTGAACCTGCACTGGGCGGAAACGGTGGACGAGGCGAATGCCATCGTCCTGTCGATCATCCGTGCTCACGAGGCGCGGCAAGTGATCAAGGGCAAATCGATGGTCAGCGAAGAGATGGAAATGAACCATGTCCTCGCCGAACAGGGCATTGAATGCCTGGAATCGGACATGGGCGAGTTCATCGTCCAACTCGACCACGAGAAGCCTTCTCATATCATTATGCCGGCGATCCACAAGAATGCCGGCCAGGTCGCGTCCTTGTTCCACGACAAACTTGGCGTGGAGTACACCAAGGACGTAGACCAACTGATCCAGACCGGTCGTCGCGTACTGCGGCAGAAGTTCTTCGAGGCCGATATCGGTGTCTCGGGCTTCAACTTCGCGGTGGCCGAAACCGGCTCCCTGCTGCTCGTCGAGAACGAGGGCAACGGTCGCATGTCGACCACGGTGCCGCCGGTGCATATCGCCGTGACCGGTATCGAAAAGGTCGTCGAAAACCTGCGCGACGTGGTGCCACTGCTCTCCTTGTTGACCCGCTCGGCACTCGGCCAGCCGATCACCACCTACGTCAACCTGATCTCCGGCCCGCGCCGGCCCCACGAACTCGACGGCCCGCAGGCAGTGCATCTGGTGCTGCTGGATAACGGCCGCAGCCAGGCCTTCGCCGACAGCGAGTTGCGCCAGACACTCAATTGCATCCGCTGCGGCGCCTGCATGAACCATTGCCCGGTCTATACCCGCATCGGCGGCCACGCCTACGGCGAGGTCTACCCTGGCCCGACCGGCAAAATCATCACCCCGCACCTGGTCGGTTTGCAGAAGGTCCCCGACCACCCCAGCGCCTCGTCGCTGTGCGGTGCCTGCGGTGAAGTCTGCCCGGTGAAAATCCCGATCCCGGCCCTGCTGCGGCGTTTGCGTGAAGAGAACGTCAAGGCCCCGAACGCTCCACATCCAATGAGGCGCGGCCAGGGCAGCAAATATTCGCGCCTGGAGCGCCTGATCTGGAATGCCTGGCGCCACCTCAATAACTCGCCGCGGCTGTATCGCAGCTTCCTGTTCCTCGCCACGCGCTTGCGCAGCCTGACACCGGGCAAAGTCGGCCCCTGGACGCAGAATCACAGTGCCCCGAAACCCGCCGCTCGCTCGCTGCATGAATTGGCCCGCGAACACCTGGAGGGCACATGATGCTCAAGCGAACCCATAGGAACGGCGGCTTCAGCCGTGCAGCTCTTGACCTCCTCGCCCAGTTCCCAGGAGACCCCACATGAGCGCCAAGCTGAACATTCTCGCCAAGCTGCGCAACAGCCTGGCCGGCACCACGCCGTTGGCCGATGACTTCGACGAAGCCCTGGTGACCCTGCCCTGGAGCTATGCGCCGGAGCAACGCATCGCCCGCCTGCGCGAGTTGATGGAGGCCGTGCCTACGGAAATCCATCTGACCCACAGCGATGCCTGGCCGGAGCTGTTGCAACGCCTGTTGCTGAAGCGTGATTTGCCTAGCCTACTGATCGCCCCTGGCACGCCCCATGGCCAGCAACTGACCACGCATTGGGCCGGGCGCAATGAGCTTCCCAAGCTCAAGGCCTATGACCGGCCCATCGAGAAATGGAAAGCCGAGCTGTTCAACGACACACCGGCCAGCCTCACCGGCACCCTCGGCGCTATTGCCGCCACCGGCAGCCTGATCCTCTGGCCGACCCGTGAGGAGCCGCGCTTGATGAGCCTGGTGCCGCCGGTGCATTTCGCCCTGCTCAAGGCCAGCGAGATCTACGACAACTTCTATGAAGTGCAACTCAAGCAGCATTGGGCCGCCGGCCTGCCGAGCAATGCGCTGCTGATTTCCGGCCCCTCGAAGACCGCCGATATCGAGCAGGTGCTGGCCTATGGCGCCCACGGCCCCAAGGACTTGGTGGTGCTGATTCTGGAGGACGCATGAGCCTGCCAGCCGCCTTTCTACGTGACGCACAACGCCTGATCCCGCCGGAACGGCGTTTCGATGACCCGCTGTCGACCCTGGCCTTCGGTACCGACGCCAGCTTTTACCGGCTGATTCCCAAGCTGGTGCTGCGGGTCGAATCCGAAGAGGAAGTCATCACCCTGCTCAAACTGGCCCACGCCGAACGCGTACCGGTGACCTTCCGCGCCGCCGGCACCAGCTTGTCTGGCCAGGCCATCAGCGACTCGGTGTTGATGGTGCTGGGCGATAACTGGAATGGTCGCGACATCCGCCACGGCGGCAGTCAGATCCGCCTGCAACCCGGCGTGCTCGGTGCCCAGGCCAACGCCTGGCTGGCGCCGTTCGGACGCAAGATCGGCCCCGATCCGGCCTCGATCGACGCCTGCAAGATCGGCGGCATAGTCGCCAACAACGCCAGCGGCATGTGCTGCGGCACGGCGCAGAACACCTATCACACCCTGGCCGGCATGCGCCTGCTGCTGGCCGACGGCAGCGCAGTGGATAGCGAAGACGCCGCCAGCGTCAGCGCCTTTCGCCGCAGCCATGCACAACTGCTGGAGCAGCTCGCCGAGCTTGGTCGCGCAACCCGCGCCAACACCGAACTAGCCGCGAAGATCCGCCACAAGTACCGGCTGAAGAACACCACCGGCCTGTCGCTGAATGCGCTGGTGGACTACGACGAGCCGCTGGATATCCTCACCCACCTGCTGGTCGGCTCCGAAGGCACCCTCGGTTTCATCAGCGCAGTGACCTACGACACGGTGCTCGATCACCCGCACAAGGCCTCGGCGCTGATGGTCTTCGCGGATGTGGAAACCTGCTGCACCGCCGTCAGCGTGCTGAAAAGCCAGCCGGTTTCCGCCGTCGAACTGCTGGATCGCCGCAGCCTGCGCTCGGTGCAAGGCAAACCGGGGATGCCGGCATTCGTGCGCGAGCTCTCGGCGAATGCCTGCGCGCTGTTGATCGAGTCGCGCGCGGCCTCGCAAACCCTGCTGCAAGAGCAACTGACGCTGATCATGGCCGCGCTCGCACCCTTCCCGGCGGAGAAACGGGTCGATTTCAGCACCGACCCCCTGGTCTACAACCAGCTCTGGGCAATCCGCAAAGACACCTTCCCGGCCGTCGGTGCGGTGCGCCAGACCGGCACCACGGTGATTATCGAGGACGTGACCTTCCCGGTCGAACACCTGGCCGCCGGCGTCAACCGCCTGATCGCGCTGTTCGAGAAACACCGCTACGACGAGGCGATCCTGTTCGGCCACGCGCTGGAGGGCAACCTGCACTTCGTCTTCACCCAGGCGTTCGAAACGCCCGAGCAAATCGCCCGCTACTCGGCGTTTATGGACGAGGTCGCGCAGTTGGTGGCCGTCGAGTTCGGCGGCTCGCTGAAAGCCGAGCATGGCACCGGCCGCAACATGGCGCCCTATGTCGAGCTGGAGTGGGGCCGCGACGCCTACCAGTTGATGTGGCAGCTGAAACGCCTGCTCGATCCGCGCGGCATCCTCAACCCGGACGTAGTGCTGAGTGAAGATGCCGAGATCCATCTGAAGCACCTGAAACCGCTGCCGGCCGCCGACGAAATCGTCGACCAGTGCATCGAGTGCGGCTTCTGCGAACCCGTCTGCCCGTCCAAGGAGCTAACGCTCAGCCCGCGCCAACGCATCGTGATCTGGCGTGAGATTCAGGCGAAGAAACGCGCCGGCCTCGATACCTCGGCGCTAGAGCGCGACTATCAATACCAGGGCATCGACACCTGCGCCGCCACCGGCCTCTGCGCCCAGCGTTGCCCGGTCGGGATCAACACCGGTGAGCTGGTGAAAAAACTGCGCGCCCGCACGGCGACCCACCAAGGCAGCGCCAACTGGCTGGCCGAGCACTTCGCCATGACCCTGAAAGGCGTTCGCTTCACGCTATTGAGCGCCAATGCGGTACGCAAAGTGCTGGGCGTGCCGCTGCTGGAAAAAACTTCGGCAAGCCTGCGCAGGGTCTCCGGCAACCGCCTGCCATTGTGGTCGCCGTCCATGCCCCAAGCCGTGCAACCGATCCGCTTCAGCCCGCCGGCCGCCGATCAACGTCCACGGGTCGTCTATCTGGCCGCCTGCGTCTCCCGCGCCATGGGCCCCTCGTTCAGCGACAGCGAACAAATGCCGTTAATCGACAAAACCCGCGCACTGCTGGAGAAAGCCGGTTATCAGGTGGTGTTCCCAGACAACCAGGAAAATCTCTGCTGCGGCCAGCCGTTCGCCTCCAAGGGCTACGCAGCACAAGCCGAGGACAAACGCCGGGAGCTGACCGACGCCCTGCTCAAGGCCAGCCGCGGCGGCCTCGATCCAATCTACTGCGACACCAGCCCGTGCGCCCTGCGCCTGCTACAAGACGGCCTGGACGAGCGGCTGGAGCTGCACGACCCGGTGAGGTTCATCCGCGAGCATCTGCTCGAGCGTCTGGAGTTCCAGCCACAGGATAAGCCGGTGGCGGTGCATGTCACCTGCAGCACCCAGCACCTGGGGGAGAGTCAGGGGCTGATCGACATCGTCCGCCGCTGCACCCGCCAGGTCGTGATCCCCGAGGGCATCCACTGCTGCGGGTTCGCCGGCGACAAGGGCTTCACCACCCCGGAGCTCAACGCGCATTCGCTGCGCAGCCTGAAGGACGCGGTGCAGATATGCGAAGAAGGTATTTCCACCAGTCGCACCTGCGAAATCGGCCTGAGCCAGCATGGCGGTATCGACTATCACGGGCTGGTTTATCTGCTCGATCGGGTCACTAGGGCCCGGGCGCCCTGAATCTGCCGTGCAAACCTCTGCGCCCTTCGCTCGAACCCAAGCCCTGCCCCGCGATGAACCTTTTTTATCGGCGCTGAGATGACCGACGGCCATGGTCAGGACGGAAGTCTTCCTATACTCGGAACGTCGACCCCATCTCGGAGACCTGCCATGCGCCGCCTCGCACTATTCCTCGCCGCTACCCTGCTCTGCACCCCGCTTTGGGCGATGCATTGCCCGCAGGACATGGCCAAAATCGATGCCATCCTGAAAAGCGATCCGCCCAGCGACCCGGTAGTGCTCGCCCAAGTGCAAAAGCTGCGCGCCGAAGGTGAAGCACTGCATAAGGCAGGCGAGCACGGCGAGTCGGTGAAGGTGCTCGGCGAAGCCTTGGACCTGCTGCAAGCCAGCGAGTAGCCCGCAGGGCGCCCCGCCTCCTTCACCGAGCAATGACAAGGCCTGCCGACGAACCCGCTGCAGGTCGACCGGCTTAGCCAAACAGGCTTGGGCGTCACGTTTACGTGCTTCGACAAAAATCGCTTCATCTACCGCGGCGCTGATCACCTCAGCGAATTCGCGCACACCGTCTTGCAGCACCTTCAGACACGCCGGGTGATCCTGCACACAGAGCCCGCCAGCAAGCGTTTTCGACTCATGCTGGCTATCGGGCTATCGGGCTGCCGGCTCCAGCTCAGTTGTCGCAGCCTCAGGCGGCGCGGCGCTAGGTAGGTCGACCCAAAAACGGCTGCCCCTACCGGGCGCACTGCGAAAACCAATCTCGCCCCCCATAAGCTCCGCCAGTTCGCGGCTCAGCACCAGACCGATACCGGCACCAGGGGTATTCGAATTCTCCCAACCCAAGCGCTGGAATGGCTGGAAGAGCTGGGACTGCTGCTGCTCACTGAGCCCTGGGCCACTGTCATTGACCCACAAACGCACACAGTGCGGACGCACCTCATAACCCAGGCTGACCAAACCCTGCGGGCTGTTGTACTTGATCGCGTTGGACAGCAGATTGAGCAGCACCTGGCGTACCCGACGAATATCCGCCAACACATACAGCGGCTGCCCGGCAGCGGTCATGACCTGCAGCTGCTGTCCGCGTTGCTGCGCCTCTGGCTGCACCAGCTCAGCACAACCGGCGAGCAGCGAACCGACCTCGACCGCTTTGAGTTGCAGTTGCTGCCGCCGACTCTCGATACTGGAAAGATCGAGGATGTCATCCACCAATGAAGCGAGGTGGCGGCTTGCATTGACGATTTCCCGTGCGTAATCGGCTTGCTGCTCTGCGCCAGGTTGCTCCTGCGCATCCATCTCGATCAGTTGAGCGAAACCATAGATCGCATTCAGCGGCGTGCGCAGCTCATGACTCATGCTGGAGAGAAAGCGGCTCTTGGCCTGGCTTGCCTCTTGCGCCTCCAAGCTGGCGAGGCGCAAATCTTCCTGCACCTGTTTCAGGTCGGTGATATCGACTTGGGTGCCGGCCACCCGCAGTGGTATCCCACCCGCATCGCGCTCCAGCACCTTGCCCCGGCTGAGCAACCAGGCGTAGTTGCCCTGTGTATCGGCGAAGCGATATTGCGCATCGTAGTTGTCCTCACCGCTAACGGTGAAGAGTTTGCGCAGGCGTCGTACCCGCTCGAGATCATCCGGGTGCACCCGCTCGTTAAACTCCCTGAAAGTCAGGCACTCGCTGCTAAGACCGAAGCGCGTGACCGCACGCCCACTGAGCTTGATCGTCCTGCTCTCGGTTTCTACTTCCCAGAGGCTCTCCGTGGTGCTATCCAGCACCAGTTCAAGGTTGCGCTGAGCCTTGAACCGCTCGATCTCGCTGGCCTGCAACTGGGCACCGGTTTGCTGTACCGCCGTCGCCATACTGGCCAGCTCATCGATCTGAGTCGTGGGCGCGTGGGGCTGGTACTCGCCCTGACCGAGACGGCGCATCATCGCCATGACCCCAGATATCGGTTGGGCCAGTTCGGCGCTCAGGCGCCGCGAGCGGCGCCACATCCAGGCGAAGAACAACAGATAGAAGAACAGCAGCCCGCCGATCAGCAGGTAGCCAATCTGCCGGTAGCGCTCGGCCAGATTGTTGGTCTCGCGAAAGATATTCGCCTCATCCACCACTAACAGCAGGCGCCAGCCGGTTTGCGGAATCTCGCTCCAGGCCACGAGTTGCTTGCGCCCGCCCAGCAGCACCTCCTGCACACTGCCCTTGTTCGTCGCCATCGCCTGCAACAGCGGCTGCAAGTCGTGGCGCTTGCTCAGATTGAAGTCATCCGGTTTGAGTACCTCGCGGCGTACCGCCTCTTCGTAGCTGTACTCGGTCAACTCGTTCAGACCGAAGTCGTGCTCGCCGGCTTCAGGCAAGGCGATGATCCCGTTGTCGCGACTGACCAGCATGGCGTAGCCCTGCCACGGCACCTGCAAACTGCCGATCTCGGCAAGCATCTGCCCGACGGTGATATCCACACCAACCACCCCCTCAAGGAAACTCTCCCGGTAGATCGGCGCCACCGCGGACATCATCCAGCCCTGCCCGGCCGGATCGAGGTACACATCGGTCCAGGCGACTTTGCGCGCAGGGTTGTGCTGGATGTCAGCCAGGTAATAGAAGTTGTAATTGGGTATCACCATGTCATGCGGATAAACCTCGGGCGTCATGAAAAAGGGATAGATGCGGTTATAGCTATCCCAACTGTTGAAATAGAGCGCCGAGATCAACGGGTTAGCGCTGCGAATCCAGCCCATCAGGGGGTCGACCTGCGAAAGGCGCAAGGCCTTGGCGTGATCCTGCTGCGCCAGCGGTGTGCTGTTGGCATAAAAGGACGCCGCCCGCCCATCATCGCTACCGCTGTAGAACACCCCATCGGGACTTATCACATGCCGCGCCCGCTCCAGCGCATCCGGCTGGTAAGCGAAATCGGCCAAGGCCCGAGCAGTCGCCGCCCGATAGATCTGCACCTGCGCCTCGATTCCCTGCAGGCGGCTGTCGATGACCTGCCCCTCGCGCTGCACCGCCCCCGCCAAATCCTGCACGGCGCTCTGCTGCAGATAATCCAGTTGCGAGTCGCGGATGGCGGTGTTGCTCAGCATGTACACCGCAATCAACACCGACTCCACCAGAATCAGCGGGATCAGCGCGCTCTGCATAAAGGCGCGCCAGATCCACTGGCGTAAGGGATAACGCGACGGACGTGACATAGCGTCGACTCTTAGAGGGTTGTGGTGAGAACCAACAGGCTCGCCATGATATCGCCAGATGGCCAGCATAACCTTAGCCAACTGCGAGTCGACGTGTGGGAACCTTTGCCGTACACTTTGCGTCCCAACTGTGTAACCACAGTGGTTTTGGGGCCGATTAGGATTCGACGCCGGTAACAAAACTCGAGGGGCATGCCGAGCTGGTAGCAGAACTCGTTAATTAGCTGCTGCAAACTTATAGTTGCCAACGACGACAACTACGCTCTAGCCGCCTAAGTGCCGCTAGCTGTCCATAGGGGATGCCTGTAAACCCGAAGATTCTGGACAGTCATATAGAACAGGATCGCCGCCAAGCTCGCTGCAGGTGTAACGGCTAAAACTTATGCAGCTCGCTCAAAGCACCCTGCCACTCGGGTCGCGATGAGTTAACTCAATAGAGATGGCTACGCATGTAGAACCGACAGCGGAGAACTGGCGGACGGGGGTTCAAATCCCCCCGGCTCCACCATTACAACATCTAAAGACGTCCACGGACGTCTTTTTTTGTGCCTGAAACCCAGCAAACGCGGGGCTTTCAGCGCCATCAGTGTCCACGAGCGTCCAGCAGGATCCATGTCTTTTGGTATTCCAAATGGTATTCCAAGCCTGGAGGTGCTAATTTTTGGAATACCAAAACCCTCCATGGAATACCAATGTGCGCTCAAGCTACTCGCCTCTCTGAACTCAAGATCAAAGCTGCCAAGCCTTTAGAGAAGGATTACGTCCTGGTTGATGGTGACGGCCTTCAGATGCGAGTGAGAATCAATGGCTCTAAGCTGTGGAACTTTAACTACTACCACCCTGTAACCAAGAAACGCATCAACATGGGGCTTGGCGCATATCCTGAGCTCTCCCTTGCCCAAGCAAGGAAAATGACCATTGAGGCAAGGGAGCTCCTTGCTACTGGTATCGATCCGAAAGAGCAGCGAGATACCCTGAAGCAGGCCAAGAAGGCTGAAACCGAACATACTTTTCAGAACGTAGCGACGGCTTGGTATGAGCTTAAAAAAGACGCGGTGACGCCAGCTTATGCTGAGGACATCTGGCGCTCGCTAACGCTGCACGTTTTTCCGGATTTGGGCACCACTCCGATCTCAGCCATCAGCGCACCACAAGTCATCAACCTGCTTCGGCCACTCGAAACCAAAGGCAGCCTTGAAACCGTTAAACGGCTGTCACAGCGACTCAACGAGATCATGACTTACGGGGTCAACTCAGGACTGATTCATGCCAACCCGCTCAGCGGGATTCGCTCCGTCTTCAAGAAACCGAAAAAGAAGAACATGGCGGCCCTCGCTCCCGATGAGCTGAAAGAGCTCATGGTGGCAATTGCCAATGCCAGCATAAAAAGAACTACTCGCTGCCTTATCGAATGGCAGCTCAACACCATGACTCGCCCAGCAGAGGCAGCCACCATCCGCTGGGCCGATATCGACTTCGAGAAGCGCATCTGGACGATTCCTGCTGAACGCATGAAGAAACGACGCACGCACATCGTGCCGCTCACAGATCAAGCATTGGCACTTTTAGAAGCAATCAAGCCCTACAGCGGGCACCGTGAATACGTGTTCCCTGCAGATCGTAACCCCCGCACCCATTGCAACAGCCAGACCGCCAACATGGCGCTAAAGCGCATGGGCTTCGAAGGTCGCCTGGTAAGCCATGGCATGCGCTCAATGGCTAGCACCATCCTCAACGAACACGGCTGGGATCCTGAATTGATCGAGGTAGCGC